>DASTUJ010000150.1 GCA_035759705.1 Actinomycetota bacterium
TCGTAAAACTCGACCCTCCGACGATGACGAGCTTCACCTCGGAGGAGACCTTGCCGAAGCACCTGATGAGCTGGTCGGGGCGCTTCTCGGGAACCAGCCTGCCGACGAAAAGCAGGTACCCGTCCCGGCGGAGCCCCCACCGTTCGGTGATCTCGCCGGCCGGGACGTCGTCCCGGGCCGCGACGCCGTTCACGATGCAGGTCGTCCCCCTGCCCAGCTCCCGGTAGTGGTCGGCCAGGCTCTGCGACACGACGATGGTTCGGTCGGGTACGTGGGCGCTGGACCAGGCCGCAGCGTCGAGCACCGCCCGGGCCCCCCTCCCCCACTTCGCCCTCAGGTTGTCCATCCCGTGCACCGTCTGGACGACCTTGGCCCCCGAGAGGTAGCGCGGCAGGGGCGCCAGAAGGCCGGGGCCGAGACCGTGGTAGTGCACGATGTCGAACCGGCCTGCCACGGCCGAAAGGGTGGACGATGCACTGTGGGCGATGGCGTCGAGGTGCTTTGTGCCGACCGTAAGGGAGTGCCGCAGGCTCATACCCCGGTACTCGGAAAGAGACTTCGCGGAGTAGTTCGACCGGCAAAAAACCGTGACCTCGTGACCCATGGCCGCCAGACGGCTCCCGAGTTCCTCCACATGGTGCTCAATGCCACCGAAGGTTGCAGGCAACCCGCGCTGGCCGATCATGGCCACTCTGATTTTGCGCACCGCCCGAATCTTCCAGCGTTCCAACTAAAGCCGCCCGTTTTGGGCGTCAAGTGTCCGGGGGTGGCCTCCAGGGCCGCCACGCGGAGGGTTAGGCTAACATGGCGCATGGCCGGCCCACTGGATAGCCCGCGGGCGTCAAACTCCCGCCGCGGTGCCCACTCGATGCCCTTCAACAAACGGACCGGCGACATCATCACGTTCTGCCTGGTGGCCGGCGCCTCGGGCCTGGCCGCCATCAGCGGAATGGCCGGCCAGAACAAGCTGGCATTCGTCCTGCCGCTGGCGCTGGCGCTGGCCCTGGCGCTCGGCCTCCTGGCGATCACCCGGTTCGATGCCTACGTCTTGGTTCTGCTGGCGGCGCGGGCTAGCCTCGACCTGGCGAAACTCTCGGGGTCCCGTGGCGGGGGCGGCCTTGCCCGGGCAATCGACCCGGCCGGCCTTCTCGGAATTCAGTTCATCGTCCTGGCGACCTTCTGGCTGGCCGCCCAGTACCGTGCCCGGACCGTCGAACGGCCCTCCCCCCTGACCCAAGCGCTGGTTGTCTTCATCGCTGCCTGTGGTCTTAGCCTCGTGTCGTCGCGGGACATGCTCCCCAGTGCGATCGAGCTGTCCAGGGTCCTCACCGCCGTCGTCATGTTCGTGGTGCTGGAGCAATTGATGAGCAACCCGGTCCTTTTGCACCGGGGCCTGATGGCGGTTTACGCCTCGGCACTGTTCCCGCTGGCTTTCACCGCGTTCGGATTCCTCACCGGCAACCCCAGGAACGAAGGGAAAGGCGGGTTCCTCAGGATCATGGGCCCCTTCAACCAGTCCAACACCTTCGGCCGGTACCTGATGCTCCTTTCGGTCTTCGGAGTAGCGCTCTGGCCGCACCTGGAGCCGCCCCTCAAGAGGTGGATGACCGGCATCCTGGCCGGCTGCGCCGTGTGCCTGCCTCTCACCTACACCCGGAGTGCGATCATCGGCGCCGGCCTGGGGCTGCTCGTGGTCGGGTTGCTCCAGAGCAAAAAGCTGATCCTCGGGCTGGTGCTGGCCTCCGTGCTTGCGCTGGCGCTGATCCCCCAGCTTGGCTCCCGCTTCTCCCAGCTGGCCGAGGCCTCGGAGGGCACGACCCACAACGGCAACTCGCTCCAATGGCGGCTGGACTACTGGGGCGAGGTGGTCACGCTTGCGCGGCGCAGCCCGGTCTGGGGCATCGGCCTCGGGCAGACCCACCGCATCACGGAGGCCCAGAAGCAGCCGCACAACGACGTCCTGCGGGCCTTCGTCGAGACCGGCATGCTCGGACTGGCCGCCTACCTGCTCAGCCTGGCGGCGATGGCGAGGGTGGCCTATCTTGCAGTAACCGCTACCGCAGCGAATCGCCGAGAAAAGTCCATTCGGCGCGGCGTGGCGGTAGGCTTTGCAGGTTGTGTCGTGTCGTTCATCTCGGTGAGTCTCGTTGCCAACGTGATCACCAACGTTGTGAACCTTTGGTATTTCTTAACATTTGCCGCTGCGGCTTCCTGTGT
>DASTUJ010000151.1 GCA_035759705.1 Actinomycetota bacterium
CGTACTCGAGGATCCGAAGAGCCTCCTTCAGAAGTTCAAGCCACCGAGGATCTGATTGGCCGATCCTGTGGGTGCGGTGCCGGATACTGCGGGTTCCATCCCGCAAGGCACCTTGGAGGTAACATTCCAAGCTCTTCTTACTAGCAGCCAGGAGCTCGGCGTGTAGTCTCTGAGGGGTCAACCAGTCATCGAAAAGATCCAACTGGCGACTTCCCTGCTGATTGTCCGCTTCACCTATCGCATTTTCACCAAACGACATGCACCAACTCTAGGAAGAGGGGGCGACAGGTTTGGTAGCGCAGGATACTTGCGGGGTTTCCAGCATACAGCCGAGTTTTTCTCTCACAGTTACCTGTGAGGGTCGCAACTTGCTTACGACTTCACCCCAATCGCTGATCCCACCTTCGACAGCTCCCTCCTTGCGGTTGGGCCACTGGCTTCGGGTGTTACCAACTTTCGTGGTGTGACGGGCGGTGTGTACAAGGCCCGGGAACGTATTCACCGCGGCGTTGCTGATCCGCGATTACTAGCGACTCCGACTTCACGCAGTCGAGTTGCAGACTACGATCCGAACTTGGCCGGCTTTTTTGGGATTCGCTCACCCTCGCGGGGTCGCAGCCCATTGTGGCCGGCATTGTAGCATGTGTGCAGCCCTGGACATAAAGGGCATGATGACTTGACGTCATCCCCACCTTCCTCCGGCTCAACGCCGGCAGTCTCTCTAGAGTCCCCACCATCACGTGCTGGCAACTAAAGACGGGGGTTGCGCTCGTTGCGGGACTTAACCCAACACCTCCGAGCGATTCCCAACTTACGTTGAGTTCAGACTATTCCATCACCTCACAGACGTTGTGAGGGCCGGCGTGTTGCGGAGTCCGTAGTTTTGCCTCCCTTATAGAAAGGCAATGAACTCCGCCTCGGACTTCAAAGTCCTCAGTCGTTACAGGGTCAATCGGAAGCGCTACTCGTTCGTCTATCCTCCGACGACTTCCCTCGAGATTGCCGTCACACTTCCCTTCCTCTCGAAAGGAGGAGGGACAGTTTCGGTTTCCTCGATATGAGCCGGTTTTCCACCGGAGATCACTCTCCGGGGCCGCGATATCGTTCACGGCACGAGCTGACGACAGCCATGCACCACCTGTCAGGGGCCCTTACGGACACCGTATCTCTACGGCTTTTCCCCAGATGTCAAGTCCAGGTAAGGTTCTTCGCGTTGCCTCGAATTAAGCCACATGCTCCGCCGCTTGTGCGGGCCCCCGTCAATTCCTTTGAGTTTTAGCCTTGCGGCCGTACTCCCCAGGCGGGGTGCTTAATGCGTTAGCTGCGGCACGGAAGGCGTCGATAGCCTCCCACACCTAGCACCCATCGTTTACGGCTGGGACTACCAGGGTATCTACAGTACTGTTACTTCCTTCCAGCGTAGCTGAAAGTACTGACCAGGATTCCTCCTGGCGGGCCACCATTTCTGATGACCTCTCACGGTTACCCGTGAGCTCGGACTATGTCATCACCCAGGTCTGTCGACCTGGGGCCAGCGTGTAGTCTCTACGGGGTTACAAAACCGTCTCGGAACTAGCTTGTAGCTGAGATCCGGGAGCAGGTGAGGTCCAACGATGGCCTCGAATCGTTCCAGACTCGAAGCCGCCACATACAGGATCCTCTTTCCTTTATTACTCCTCGAACTCACTTTCAGTCCGAACATCTCGCCGAGCAGACTGCGCAACAACTCGACCTCTTCCGTTAGGAAGTTGTGAGTTTGGATTGTTACTCCTGCGTAGTCCGCAGCTCCGTCGTCCATGAACCATATGGCCAGGGACAGCGGGCTCAGACACGTTGCAATGTCTTCCGGAACAATCTTGCGGCGACCGAGGTAGAACCTGCGGTGCCACTCCGTGAAGATCGGGTTGGTCCGTGTGGCGAACTGCACACACGGATACGCCCTGCCTTGTAGTTTCTGATCGAATCGATGGAGCGGCATGGTGACGAAGTCACTGAATGCCTCTCGCTTCAACTCTGCCAGGGTCACCTGAGCCAACTTGTGCTTGATGTGAAGCCGGTGGTAGTTACCGTGCTTCGCCAGGCACCCGTCGCCCAACAGTGTCCCTACAAGGATTGCTTGCTGTCTTTCATTGAGATCGAGTCGATCTCGAACTTCCCTCGGCGTTATCCTCTCCACCCGATCATTGTGATGACCGGGTGTGACAGGACTTTCACCGATATAGCTGGATTAATTTTCATCAGCCTTACGGCTGAAGAGGACAAGATTTCTTATCCTGTTTGCTCCCCCAGCTTTCGCGCCTCAGTGTCAGCAATGGCCCAGGATCCCGCCTTCGCCACCGGTGTTCCTCCTGATATCTGCGCATTTCACCGCTACACCAGGAATTCCAGATCCCCCTACCATGCTCTAGTCTGCAAGTATCGAATGGCATCCCAGGGTTAAGCCCTGGACTTTCACATCCGACTTTACAAACCACCTACGCGCTCTTTACGCCCAATAAATCCGGACAACGCTCGCCCCCTACGTATTACCGCGGCTGCTGGCACGTAGTTAGCCGGGGCTTCTTCTGCAGGTACCGTCACTTTCGCTTCGTCCCTGCTGAAAGAGGTTTACAACCCTAAGGCCTTCATCCCTCACGCGGCGTCGCTGCATCAGGCTTTCGCCCATTGTGCAAGATTCCCCACTGCTGCCTCCCGTAGGAGTCTGGGCCGTATCTCAGTCCCAGTGTGGCTGGCCACGCTCTCACGCCAGCTACCCGTCGACGCCTTGGTAGGCCGTTACCCCACCAACTAGCTGATAGGCCGCGAGGCCATCCCAGACCGATAAATCTTTCCCATTTCTGCGATGCCGTAGAAATGGTGTATCCGGTATTAGCAGCGGTTTCCCACTGTTATCCCAGAGTCCGGGGCAGGTTCCTCACGTGTTACTCACCCGTTCGCCGCTTTCCACCACCCGAAGGTGGCTTATCGCTCGACTTGCATGTGTTAGGCGCGCCGCCAGCGTTCGTCCTGAGCCAGGATCAAACTCTCCGTAGAGATTTGAAACCAACTCGACAAACGCAATTAGTTGTGGCCCTACCTTCTGCTGGTAAACCAGCAGACGAGGACCAGAACAGGCATTTACCGAATTTACAACTTGTGAACCCTCAATCGACGACGTGCTTGACGCACGCCTCCGAAGGAATTTCGGGGTCGTTCAAAGCAACACTAACTTTGCTTAGGGCACGCTGTTTAGTTCTCAAGGAACATCCGAATGCCTGGAAGGGTCACAACAGACCTGGTCCACTCCGACCTTGGGTCATTTGGGGCGCAAAAAACCGCTGGAACATATCGCCCAGCGGCATCTTCGGTCCTGACTACAGTTGCTTAGGATCGAATCTGGTTTTGGCGTCCTCCTGTGAAGCTGTCAAGCATCCCGACCGTACCGTTTACGTGCATTTCACTCGTAAAGGCGCTTTAGGTCGGAGGTTCAATGTACACCCGCTCACGTACCTCGTCAAACCATCCGTAAGGCTTGCGCCTCGTTTTCGGAGTGGGCCCGCCGAGGTAACTACATGGCGGCTAATACACTGAGATCAACGGTACCACCGATCCGTCTATTCCGGTTTTTCGACACTAAATCAGGGGGGTTTCCATGGCTCTCAAAGGTATCCACCACATCACCGCCATCACCGGCGACGCCCCCGGCAACGTGGACTTCTACGTACGGATTCTGGGGCTTCGGATGGTCAAGAAGACCGTCAACTTCGACGTTCCAGACGTCTACCACCTCTACTTCGCCGACGAAACCGGCAGCCCCGGCAGCATCCTCACCTTCTTCGAGTATCCCGGCGCAGCCAGAGGCCGGCACGGCTCCGGAATGATCCACACCATCCAGTGGGGAGTCGCCGGCGAGGCGGCCCTGGACTTCTGGGTGAGCCGCCTGGCGGACGAGGGAATCGGCTCGATTCGCCTGCCCGATCGACTGCAGCTGGAGGATCCCGAGGGACTGGGCATAGAGCTGGTAGTGGACCCCCCGGGCGAGCCGTCGCTTGCCGCCTCCTGGCCCGAGATTCCCCCCGAGTTCGCACTCACCGGCTTCTCGGGAGTCCGGGTCTACGGCCGGGTGCCATCCTCCAGGGAACTGAAGGCGGCGGCGGCCGGCCGGCACGTTGTCGACAGCGACTCGGTCCTTGCCGGCACCCTCGGCTTCGCCCGGCTGCCGGCTGAGGCGTCCGCCTATCGCCTGACCGAGGGCGTCCGGGACGCCACCTACTCCTACGACGAGCCACCGTCGGCCCCAGGTCGCCAGGGCGCCGGGTCGGTGCACCACATCGCTTGGGCGTGCGAGCCCGACGAGCAAGCCGGCTGGCAGGAGCGGGTCGCGGAGGGGCACCTCAGTCCAACCCCGATCATCGACCGTCAGTACTTCTACTCGATCTACTTCCGGGAGCCGAGCGGCGTGCTCTTCGAGATTGCGACCATCGGCCCCGGCTTCGCCATCGACGAGCCTATCGACGAACTCGGCGAGTCTCTGCAGCTGCCGCCCCAGCACGAACATCTGCGGGCTCAGCTAGAGCAGAGGCTCACGCCTCTTACGAACCCCCGGCAGGCGGCTGCGCCGGAGGTGGGCTGATGGCCGCGGACCTCGGGTTCCAGCACCGTTTCGTCGCAGGCACCGACGGGTCGACCCTGCTTCTGCTCCACGGCACCGGCGGCAATGAGAGCGATCTGCTCGGCCTGGGAAAGCATTTGAACTCCAAGGCCAACCTGCTCAGCCCCCGGGGAAAGGTTTTGGAGAACGGTATGCCCCGCTTCTTTCGCCGCTTGTCCTTGGGGGTCTTCGACGTCCCGGACCTGATCGATCAGACGCACGACCTGGCTCGCTTCATCGAGCGGGCTGCGGAGGAGTACGAGCTCGACCCCGAGCGGATCACGGCGGTCGGCTACTCCAACGGCGCCAACATGGCAGCCAGCCTGCTCTTCCTGCACCCGGAGGCGCTGGCCGGAGCCGCTCTGCTTCATGCCATGCCACCGTTCTACCCCGAGGAGCTACCCGACCTCGACGACAAGCCGATTCTTTTGACCGCGGGCCGCAACGACGACATGGTTCCCGGCGACGAGGCGGAGCTGCTGGGCGAGCTCTACCGGCGGTCGGGGGCGGACGTGTCCCTGGTGTGGATGCCGGGCGGGCACGAGCTCACCCCCACCGAGATCTCGATAGTCAAAGAGTGGATGGAGTCGTAGGGCGCCGACCAAGCAGGCATACAAGGGATGAGTCTTTATTCGTTTTTCAGGTCGAACAGCCTAGAACTCCTGGTCACCCGGGCCTGATTCTGACGCCCCCGACGTAGAGATGGCGTTGCCCGCGGCATCGTACGGGGTGCTGACCGGGCTCCAACCCACCGTTGTGCTGCTCCCGGTTCCCGGTGTCCCGCTGTTCAGGGTTCCGAGGGTGATGGTGATTGTGGAGCCTGACTGGACCATCGTCGACGCAGTGCCGCTCGAGCCGAAAACCGCTGTGGGCTGGGTTCCCAGGCCGATAACCGCAGAGCCGTTGTAGTCGACCCCGTTCAGATCGAGCAGCCCGAAGGGCAGCTTCACGGTGTTGGTTGAGTTCCAGATCTCCAAGTAGTCATCTGCGCAAAGGAGGAACAGGACACAGCCCCCGCCGTCCACGAGGCGCACGACGACATTGGCCGACGAACCGGTCCATCCGCTCAGCAGTGACTGAGGATCGATCCGCTCGCTGAAGGTTAAGGTCACTGTGTCGGCGGGTTGAGCCCTCCCGACTGTCGACCCCCCGTTGGCGGTTTGGACATCGGTGGCGATCGGCGCCGTGTTGTCGACGTTCACGTTGTAGTTGGACTGGGTTTGAGCATTGCCCGCCGGGTCGGTTGAGGTTATCGAGTAGGACTTCACGCCCTGGGACAGGGGCGAAACCGCGGTCTGGACGCCGCTGCGGTAGTTATAGACCAGCCCCTCCGCCGAGTAGGACCCGGCCGTCAGCACCACCGAGGTGGCCCCGGTGGTAGCGGTGCTGACATCGGCGGTCACGGTCGCACCTCCGGCGCCGGTGACACTGGCGTAGACGTAGTAGCTACCCGACTGCTTGATGGCGCCCGCAAGGAACCCGGTCTGTTTGGCGATCTTGGTTTC
>DASTUJ010000152.1 GCA_035759705.1 Actinomycetota bacterium
TCCGGTGCGGTGCAGAAGGCGCAGATCCGGACAAGGTCACCCTTGAGGAGATAGCTACCAAGGACGTGACCACCCTTTCCCCGGACGCCACGATAGACCTCGCAGTCACCCTGATGCGCGAAAAGGCCATACGCCGAATCCCGGTGGTTGAGGACGGCAAGCCCGTCGGAATCGTCACTCTTGGCGACCTGGCCATCGAGAAGGACCCGACGTCGGCGCTGGCCGACATCAGCGCAGCTCCGCCCGACCCCGCCGGTCCCTCCAGTGACGGCAACGGAAACGGAATGGGCAAGGTCCTCCCGGCAGCAGCCGCAGGCGCAGGGGTCATCCTTGCAATCGAGCTTGTTCGGAACCGGGGCAAGAAGCGCAACCTCCGCGTTGCAGCCAAGCGGTTGAAGAAGACCGGCAAGAAGCTGCGCAAGACCGGCGACAAGGCCGGCTCGGAGGCAACCCAGCAGGCGGCCAAGTACGCCAACGCTGCGCTCAAGGAACTCCGTAACAAGGGCAAAAAGATGCGCCGCAAGGGCAAGCAGGAGTTCGTCGAGGCGAAGGTCGAGCACAAGATCCACTCCGCCGGACGCCACGCCGAGCACACCGCAAAGGACATGGGCAAGCGCGCCGAGGCCATAACCAAGGAACTCAGTAAGCGCGCCGAGAAGAAGGCCCACCAGATCAGCAAGAAAGCTGAGCAGAAGGCCAAGGAAGTCGGCAAGAAAGCCGAACGCAAGGCCCGCGAGATCAGCAAGAAGGCCGAGCACAAGGCTGAAGAAGTTCGGGAGATGGTTGGCTCACGCCGCTAGTCGTCCCGTTGTAGATCTGAGGCCCTCCCCACCCCCCTGGGGAGGGTCTCGTCAGTTCAGCAGGTAGTCGCCCAGCTCCGGCAGGGTCTCGAACACCGCTTTCGCCCCTGCCTCCTTCAGCTCCTCCGGTGAGAACCCGCCTGTGAGGACCGCGACGGTTTCAATGCCGGCCCGCGCCGAAGCTATGCAGTCAAAGGGCGAGTCGCCGATCATCAAAGCCTGGTTCTCGCCGCCCTTCTCAATGGCGGCCAGAACCAGGTCCGGGTCCGGCTTGGTCCGGGATACGTCCGCAGAGCCTGTCCAGCCGTCGACCAGGTCCCGGATGCCGAGCAGGTCCAGGTAGTGGTCGATCTCGAAGGGCTTGCCCGAGCTGGCCAGGATGATCTTGTGGTCGGCCTCCTTCAGCCTCTCGATCAGCTCCTTGGCGCCCTCCATCGGCTCCACCTCCTCGATGAGGTTGCGGTAGAGCACCTTCTCGGCCGCCCGGATGTCGTCCCCGAGCTCGGCCTCGACGTCGTCGCCCAGCAGGTCCGCCACCAGGTGGTCGCCGCCCATGCCCATCTTCCGGTGGATTCTCCACACCGGGACGATCTTGTCGAAGCTCCGGAATGCCCGATACCACGCCAGGGCGTGGTGGTAGTTCGTGTCGACCAGGGTCCCGTCGACATCGAATAGCAGCACGTGCGGGATGAAACTCATGGGTAAACCGTTACCCGGACCGGGGAGAATCAAGTCATGGACAACGCCGGGCTCGGGGAACTGCTGGCCGCGGCCGCTGAGGAGGCCGAGGGCCACCTTCAGCGGGCCCTTCGGCGGGCGTCGCACCGGGCGATGACCTGGCCGGTGGAGCTGGCCGACCTCGCGGAGCGGGGCGAGCTTCAGTCGCTCGAGGGCATCGGCCCGACACTCGAGCGGATTATCACCAAATGGCTGGAGGAGGACGAGCCGGTCCCGACCCCGCCCGAGACCCGGGCCGGATTCCTGACCCTCACCAAGGTCCGCCGGATCCTGTCGGAGTTCCCGCACCTCAAGCTCCGGGGCGACCTGCAGAGCCACACCACCTGGAGCGACGGGGGAGTGACGGTCGCCGAGCTGGCCGCCCTGTCCGAGGCCCACGGCTTCGAGTACCAGGCGATCACCGACCACTCCAAGGGCCTGAAGATCGCCGGGGGGATGGACGAGGACGAGCTGACCCGGCAGGGCTACGAGATCGAGGACGTGAACGAGCGGTACGCCGCCGGCGGCTTTCGCCTGCTGCGCAGCATCGAGATGAACATCAGCCCCACCGGCGAGGGCGACATGGCGCCGGAGTCGCTCGCCGGCCTGGACCTGGTGCTCGGGTCGTTCCACTCGAAGCTGCGCCTGAAGGAGGACCAGACCGAGCGCTACCTGGCGGCGCTGCGAAACCCTGATATCCACATACTCGGGCACCCCCAGGGCCGGATGTGGAACTTCAGGACCGGCCTGCACGCCGACTGGCGCCGGGTATTCGCCGAGGCGGCCGAACTGGGCAAGGCCGTGGAGATCGACGCCTTCCCCAACCGCCAGGACCTCAAGGTCGAGCTGCTGGAGATCGCCGCCGAGGAGGGGCCGACCATCTCCATCGGCAGCGATGCCCACTGGCCGGGCCAGATCGGCTTCGTGGAGTTCGGCCTGGCGGCGGCTCTGGAGGCCCGGATCCCGCCGGGGCGGATCCTTAACCTGCGGAGCGCCGACGAGCTGATCCGGTGGGCGGCCGGGCTGCGGGACGCCCGGCTCTGAGGTTTGCCGCCATATGGCCTCGGGAACAACCTATGCACTTCTGAACACCGCATGGAAAGGGACCGACGGATTGAAGAGCGCGTATGAGGTCAACCCATCGATCTGGGTAGAGACCACCGACGAAACGAACTACCCGTCCCTTCCCAGCTCCGGCATGTCCTTCGATGTCGCCGTCATCGGCGGAGGGATCACCGGTCTGACGACCGCTCTGCTGCTCAAGCGTGCCGGCTTCACCGTTGCCCTGATCGAGGCCCGTCGGATCGCTTCGGGCGCCACCGGCTACACCACCGCCAAGGTCACTTCGCTTCACGGCCTGACCTACGCCGGGCTCTTGAAGGAGCAGGGAGAGGACAAGGCCCGGCAGTACGCCGAGGCGTCCCAGGCAGCGGTAGAGCAGATCGCATCCATCGTCGCCGACGAGGGCATCGACTGCGGTTTCGAGCGGATGCTCGCCCTGACCTACACCGAGGACCCGGACCGGGTGGGCGACATCCAGGACGAGGTCGACGCAGCCCGGGCTCTGGGGCTGCCGGCGTCGCTCACCACTACCACCGACCTGCCCTACGAGGTGCGAGCGGCGGTCAGGTTCGACGACCAGGCCCAGTTCCACCCCCGCCGCTACGCGCTGGGGCTGGCGCAGCTTATCGACGGCGACGGCTGCCGGGTGTTCGAGGAGACCCGGGCGCTGGACATCGACGCTGAGGAGGGCCGCCGTCACCGGGTGGAGACCGAACACGGGGTTCTCCACGCCGACCACGTGGTGCAGGCGACCCATCTTCCGTTCCACGACCCGGCGGGATTGTTCGCCCGCACGGCGCCCACCCGTTCCTACTGCATGGCGGTTCAGATCGAGGGGCCGGTTCCCCAGGCAATGTACCTGAGCGCCGACAGCCCGGTTCGCTCCCTCCGGCCTCATCGCAACGGCGACACCGAGTACCTGCTGGCCGGCGGCGAAGGCCACAAGGTCGGCCAGGGCGACTTCACCACCACCCGGTACGCCAAGCTCGAGGCGTGGGTCCGGGACCGGTTCAACGTCAAGTCCGTCGACTTCCGATGGTCGGCCCAGGACTACATGCCGGCCGACGAGGTGCCGTTCATCGGCAAGCTCTCGCCGAAGTCCGACCGCCTCTACGTCGCCACCGGGTTCAAGAAGTGGGGAATGACCACCGGGACCGCCGCCGGGATGATCCTCACGGACTACATCCTGGAGAAGCCGAACCCCTGGAGCGAGGTTTTCGACGCCACCCGGCTGGATCTCGGCGCCTCGGCGGCCAAGCTGATCAAGGAGAACGCCAACGTGGCCAAGAGGTTCCTGGGCGACCGCCTGTCGGCACTGGTAGCACCGGACATCGACACGCTGAAGCCGGGGGAGGGGGCCATCGTCCGGGCCGGCCGGCACAAGGTTGCGGCTTACCGGGAGCTCGGGGGAATGGTCAAAGCGGTTTCACCGACCTGCACGCACCTGGGCTGCGTGGTCTCGTTCAACGACGCCGAGCAGTCCTGGGACTGCCCGTGCCACGGCTCCCGGTTCGACGTCGACGGCGGGGTGATCGAGGGCCCGGCCCTAGAGCCGCTGGAGGTCGTGGACGTGGGCGACGAGGTAGTCGTCTCACCCTGACGCCGGCGGAGATTGGCTCTTGATCAGGCCGTTTGGGCGCTTTTATACTGAACCAAGAATTGAAGTGAGCCGGGAATATGAGCGAACCTTCTGAAGCAACCCCCGTACCTCCCGATCAAGAGATGCCTTCCGGCGCGATGGAGGACTCCGAGCCGCAGCCCGAGCAGGACGAGATGCCGAGCGGAGTGATGGAGCCCGGGGAGCCGTGAGCTGGAGCGGTTGGGAGTCGCTCGGAGGGATTCTTACCTCTGGACCAACGGTCAGCTCCTGGGCCGCAAACCGACTGGACATCTTCGTCAGGGGCGCCGACAACGCCCTGTGGCACAAGTGGTGGAACAACGGCTGGAGTGGCTGGGAGAAGCTCGGCGGCGGGCTGAACTCCGATCCTGCGGCCGTCTCCTGGGGCCCGAACCGCATCGACGTCTTCGTCAGAGGCACCGACAACGCCCTTTGGCACAAATGGTTCAACAATGGCTGGCGCGGCTGGGAGTCGCTCGGCGGAGTTCTCACCTCGGGCCCCGCGGTCAGCTCGTGGTCCGGCGGCCGGCTTGACGTCTTCGTCAGAGGCACCGACAACGCCCTGTGGCACAAATGGTTCGACGACGGCTGGAGCGGCTGGGAGTCGCTCGGCGGAATACTCACATCGGACCCGGCAGCCGTTTCCTGGAGCCCGGGCCGGATAGACGTCTTCGTCAGAGGCACCGACAACGCCCTGTGGCACAAATGGTTCGACGACGGCTGGAGCGGCTGGGAGTCGCTCGGCGGGGTTCTCACCTCGGGCCCCGCGGTCAGCTCGTGGTCGGCCAATCGCCTCGACGTCTTCGTTCGGGGGACCGACAACGCCTTGTGGCACAAGTGGTGGGACAACGCCTGGAGCGGCTGGGAGTCCCTGGGCGGCGTCTTGCTCTCCGACCCCGACGCAACATCCTGGGCGACGAGCAGGATCGACGTCTTCGTGAGGGGCACCGATAGCGCGCTCTGGCACAAGTGGTGGTCCGATCCGTCGGTCCGGTTGTCGTTCAACATGCAGCAACAGACTCAGTCGAACTGGTGCTGGGCGGCGGTGTCCACCAGTGTCGCCCACTACTTTGACTCCGCCTCCGGCTGGACTCAGTGTGGGGTGGCAAATGGGGAGCTGGGGCGGTCGGACTGCTGCACTCCGGGTGGCGCCGGTGGCCCGTGCAACGTCTACGGCTTTTTGGACTCCTCGCTGGATCGGGTGGGTCACCTGGACCACTGGGTGGGTGGAACCGCCACCATGGCCACCGTTTCGACCGAGTGCGACGAGGGCCGGCCGGTCGGCGTGAGAACCGCCTGGTCGGGAGGCGGAGCCCACTTCCTCGCAATCATCGCCCACCTCCCCGGCGACTTCTACGGAGTGGACGACCCGATCTACGGCAAATCCGACATCTCCGAGGCCACCTTCAAGACTGCCTATCAAGGGAGCGGTTCGTGGACGCATACTTACTTCGTCAAGTGAGAGGACCGGGGTTGGCATGGCTGTGACCGGCAAAGAGCCCCCCGGAGCGATGCGCAACTCCGTTCAGGAGGCACTCAAGCAGTTCGCCCGAATGCCGGAGGAGCGGCTCCACGCCCTTCAAGGCACCAGGGTGGCTGCGCTCGAGCCCTCCGAGCCGCACGAGGTGTTCAACCTCGGGCTGGCCGACCTGAAGGCCGGCAACCTCGCCCGGGCCAAGCCGGTCAGCTGGCGGTTTCTCCTGCGGCAGGACGACAAGGTGGTCGCCAGCGCCGAGGCGGTGACCGATGGTGGCGGCGCCCGGTTCTCCCAGTTCAACAAGGGTCCGTTCGTAAACTCGACGGCTGCCGCCCTGGAGAGCTCGCGACGGCTCGTGGGCAGGGACAAGTCGTACGAGGCGAGGGTGCTCCATGTCCCCGCTCTCTACACGATGATCCTGTGGCTACACGACGAGCAAGGTAACGAGGACGTGTATGTGCCCCTGGAGCCGGCGCCGGCGGGCATCGAAGCCGGCCGGTCCTATTCGGAGGGTGAGCTGTTCGGGATCTTGAGGGAGAAGGCTAGCAGCATCCCCGATATGGGGCCCGACGACCGTCGAGGAGGCTAGCCGCAGGCCAGCCGTGCGGTCGGCGTGGGGTTGATCGGAACCCCGCCCGAGCGGATCTCGAAGTGCAGGTGCGGGGGGCCGCCTTTTGCGTTCCCCGAGTCGCCGACGTAGCCGATCGTCTGCCCCGCCGCTACCTTCTGCCCCGGCGCCACCTCTGAATAGCCGGCCAGGTGGGTGTAGAAGTACTCGTTTCCGTCGTTCCCCTTCAGGTAGACACTCATACCGCCCAGAGAGCTTGTCTCGCGGCGGAGCAGCGTCCCGTCGACGATGGCCGCCGCCGGAGTCCTCATAGCGGCAAACATGTCCACCCCCTGGTGTGAGCGTCCTCCGGAGCGGGGAGCGCCCCAGGTGTCGGTGAACGAAACCGGCCCGTTGACCGGGCAGGATCCTTTTTTGGTCCCCACAGGAACCGGTGTGGCTCCGGCCAGCCTTGCGGTAGCCGGGCTTGGCGAAGCGAGGGCCTTGACTGCGCCGGAGGGCGTCGGGACGGCCATCACCGCTGCGGCGGCCGTCTTCTTGGCTGCTTCCGCCTTTGCTTTGGCGGCCGCGGCTTCCTTGGCCGCCTTCTCCCTTTCGGCCTTGAGGGCGGCCTCCCGGTCGGACGCCAGCTTGGCCTCCAGCGACTGGGCTTTGGTGAAGTTGTCGGTCAACGACCTGGTTTGGGTCGACATGCCGGCGAGCAGGTTCTTCTGCTCCTCCTCTTCGGCGACCAGCTGCTGCTGCAGGCTCGTGACTTCGGAGGTGACCTTGACGGCGTTGGCGATGGTCGTCGAGTCCTGCTTAGCAGCTCCCTCGATCAGCTTCATCCGCAGGCCGAAGTCGTTCAGTGACTCGGCTCCCACGAGAAATTGGAAGATCGCCACCGGTCCCCTGCGGTACATGACGTTTGCCCGTTCGCCGAGCCGGCTCTGCGCCTGCTGCTGGTTCAGCTCGGCGACCTTGAGGGACTCCTTGTTGGCGGCGATCGAAGCCTGCGTCTCGGCCAGCTTCGCCTGGGCGGCGTCGTAGGCCGCCACGGTGCGGTCGAGCTCTTTTTGCACCGCCGCCCGCTCGTTGCGGGCCTTGAGCAACTCCTTCTCGGTCGCCGCCGTCGCAGGGGCGGCCACCAGCCCCATAACCAAGGCGATCAGGACGACGAGGAACAGGCCCTTCAGGGCCGCAAAAGTGGACCTTGGGCGCGAAGAGTCCCAGCTTGTAAAGGTCACCCGGGGATTATCCACCCGATCCGCGAAATTCCTGTGAACCTGCGTTAAATCAGGTCAAGAAGTGGAGACTTCTAGCCCTTGACCGCACCCATCGTGAAGCCCGAGATGAAACGCTTCAGGAACAGGTTGAAGATCAGCGCGATGGGGACGGCGACAATCAACGTCGCCGCCTGGAGTGATTGCCAGAAGAAGACGTCGCCCCGTACCAGCTCGGTCGGAACGCCTACGCTCACAGTCTTCTGCGTCGTCTGGGACACAAACGCCAGGGCGTAGATGAACTCGCTGGCCGACAGAGTCGAGGCGAAGACGACCACCGCGATCAGACCTGGGATCGCCGCCGGCAGCACCATCTTGAAGAAGGCGCCCATCCGGCTGCAGCCGTCGACCATCGCCTGCTCCTCGATGTCCCGGGGGATCGACCGGAAGAAGCCGGTCAGCAGCCACACCGACACCGGGATCGTGATCGTCGGGTAGACCACCACCAGCGACCACCGGGAGTCCTGCAGGCCCAGCTGGGCAACCACCGGCGAGAGCGAGATGAACAGCAGCGAGGGCGGGATCAGGTAGACGAAGAAGATGGCGATGGCGACGGCCCCGCCCTTCTTGAGGTTCAGCCGGCCCAGGCTGTAGGCCGCCGGAACCGACACCAGCAGGGTGATGGCCACGACACACAGCGACACCACGACGGTGTTGCCGACGAACGTGCCGAACGCAGTCTGCTGGAACAGCAGCCTGACGTGATCCAGCGTCGGCGGCTCGTTGAACAGAAACGGGTTGTTGTCCCGGCTGTACAGGTCCGGGCTGGTCTTGAAGGTAGTGATAAGGCCCCACGCGAAGGGGAATGCCGCCTGGAGGGTGAACAGCAGCACAAGGGTGTACAGCACCACCCGCCCGGCTATGCGCTTGCGGTTCGCCGAAACCTGGGCGGCGGTCACCCGATGTCCAGCCGCCGGACGGCCCGGAGAATCAGAACGGCCATGAGGGCCAGCACCGGGAAGGCGAACAGGGCGATTGCCGCCCCCTGGGCCAGGTCTCCCGCCTGGATCCCCCGGAAGAACGCCCAGGTCGGCAGGACCTGGGTGGCGTCGATCGGGCCCCCCCGGGTCAGCACGTAGGGGACGCTCATGTCGGCGAACACCACGACCGCCCCGAACAGCACGGCCACCGCGGCCACCGGCAGCAGCAGGGGGTCGGTGATCTCCCACTGGGTGCGCCAGAAGCCCGCCCCGTCCACCCGGGCGGCGTCGTAGATCTCATCCGGGATGGCGACGATGCCGGCCATGATGATCACCGCAGCGAGGGGGACTATGCGCCAGACCTGGACAAGCACCACCGACACCACCGCGAGGTCCGGGTTGCCCAGCCAGTTGAGGCTGCCGTCGATGAAACCGAAGTACCTGAGGGTCCAGTCGATCGGGCTGAACAACGAGTCCAGCATCCACAGCCAGGCGATTGCCGCCAGGGATACCGGCGTGGTCCACGGCAGCAGGATCAGGAACCGGACCACCCACTTGCCCTTGAAGTCCATGGTGAGCACCTGGGCAAGGATGCGGGCGACGACCACGACCAGCACCATCGTCACCGTCGTCATCACCACGCTGTTGCGGAGCGACCGCCGGAAGACCGCGTCGTCCAGGACCCGGCGGAAGTTCTCGAAGCCGACGAAGTCCAGGCTGGGGTCGCCGACGGTAACGTCGCTCAGGCTGTAGGCGATCGCCAGGAAGAACGGGATGGCCACCAGGGCGAAGATGTAGAGGATGGAGGGCGCCAGCAGCAGGGGAGCGAGGACCCCCTCCCGTTCGAACAGGTAGCGCTTACGGCGGGGTTCGGTCATAGGCCGTAGGGCCTCGGGTCGGTGCGCTCCCCGGACTCGGCGTCGAAGAAGCGCAGGTCCGACCCGCGAACGAAGAAGTCCTGGCCCTTACCGTCGGCGACCTCCAGCGGCAGCGCAGCCGGCAGGACCCCGGTGACCTTGTTCTGCCAGTCGTCGCCGGAGACCACCCCGAGCACGTGTCGCTCCGACCCCAGGTACTCGATGCGCTGAACGTCCACCGACAGAGTTAGGCCCTCCCCGGAGCGTTCCGACGCCGGCAGCAGCGCCTCCGGGCGAAAGCCGACGATAACGTCTCCCCGCCGGATCAGGTTCATCGGCGGCGACCCGACGAAGGTGGCGACGAAGGTGTCCGCCGGGTTGGCGTAAACCTCCTCCGGAGTGCCGATCTGCCGGAGCTTCCCGTCGTTCAGGACGGCGATGCGGTCGCCGAGACCCATCGCCTCCACCTGATCGTGGGTGACGTACAGGGTGGTGACGCCGATCCTCTTCTGAAAGCTCCTCAGCTCGTCCCGGGCGGATCCCCGCAACTTGGCATCCAGGTTCGACAGCGGCTCGTCCAGCAGGAAGACGCTCGGCTCGCGGACCAGCGCCCGGGCCAGCGCCACTCTCTGGCGTTCGCCTCCCGAAAGCTGCCGGGGCTTGCGCTTCAGCAGGTGGCCGATGCCCAGCAGGCCGGCGGCCCACTCGACCTTGGCCGGCCGGTCCTGTTTTTCCACCCCCTGCGCCTTCAGCGGGAAGACGATGTTGTCGTAAACCGTCTTATGCGGGTACAGCGCGTAGCTCTGGAACACCATCGCGATGCTGCGGGCCCGCGGCGGCAGGCCGGCCATAGGCTCGCCGGCGATGTAGATCTCGCCCGATGTCGGCTGCTCCAGCCCGGCGATCAGCCGGAGCAGCGTGCTCTTGCCGCTGCCGGAGGGGCCGAGGAGGACCAGGTACTCGCCCTCCTCGGTGACCAGGCTCAGGTCGTCGACGGCGGGGCTCTGCCCGTCGAAGACCTTCGTCAGGTTGCGTGCTTCGACAATCGCCATCAGCCGAAGCTCACAGCCGTGCCGGCCCTAACGTTCGCCGCCGACCAGCCCGTTCTGGCGCCACTTCTGGAAGATCGCCTTCACCTGGGCGTCGGCCTCGGCCACCGCCTGCTGGGCCGACAACTGCCCGCGGGCGGCCTTCGCCATCATCTGCGGCAGCACGAAGGTGCTGAACACCTCGCCGATCGCCGCATTGGTCGGCCCCGGGTGCCCGACGTTGGTGCTCCAGCTTTCCGCTTCCTTCAGCAGTGCCAGCTTGTCGGCGGGCTTGGAGTTGTACGGGTCGTCGTCCAGCCAGTCGTTGGTCTCCTCGACGGTGTCCGGGAACGCCGGGAGGGTGTAGAGCTCGGAGTTGTTGGTGGCGTCCGAGTAGTTCGCCAGCAGGTGAAGGATGAACTCCTTGGCCGCATCCGGGTTGGCGGCGTGGTTCGGGATGACGTAGATCGGGATGGCGTGCGCCGACGCCAGGCCCTCCCCGCCGGGCCCCTTCATCGGGACGCTGAACGCTATGTCGTCGGCGACCTCGGGGTTGTTCTTCTGGGCCGACCGGTAGGCCGATATCGAGTTCAGGATGTAGGAGAGCTGCCCTGCGATAAGCGCCTGGTTGTTGGAGGCGGCGTTCCAGCCGAAGACCTCGTCGGTCATGGCGCCCCGGAACAGCCTGGTCATCATCTCGACTGCAGCGACGGTCTCCGGCGAGTTCAGAGTCACGTTCTGATCGGCGTCCTGCACCGATCCTCCGAACGACCAGATGAGCGCCCGGGCCGCCATGTTGGAGTCGATTTCGTTCGACATGCCGAGCCCCAGGGCGATGTTCTGGTCGGTCTTGATCTTCGTGCCGCCCTCGAGCAGCTCGTCGTAGGTCGTGGGGCCGTTCTCCATGCCCGCCCTCTCCCACAGGCTGGTCCGGTAGTTGCCCGGGTCGGGGGCCCAGCCGTGGCAGAAACCCCAGTACTTCTCGGTCCGGGGGTTGAAGGTGCTGCGGGTGCAAAGCGCCAGTTGTTTGCCGTGGCGGGTCTCGGCCTCTTTGACGAGGTCGGTCAGGTCGAGGACGCTCGGCTCCAGCGACGACGGCGGGAAGATGAACTCGATGAGGTCGTGGCCCTGCTTGGCTGCAATCTCCGAGCCTGCGCGGGCCGGGATCTCCGCCTGGTCGATGTGGTCGATGCTGACGTTGACGCCCACCTGCTGGCCCCAGTCACGGGCGAACGGGTCGAACCAGGTGTCGTGTTTGGGCACGAAGTGGCTCCACTGGAGGATCTTCAGGTCCCCGGAGAGCTTGACCGATGGGGTGGCCGCCACGGTCGAGGAGCCGCTGCCGCTGCCTCCTCCGCCGTTGCCGCCGCACCCGGTTGCAGTAGCCGCCGCCGCCAGCGCCGTGAGTCGCAGGAACTCCCTCCGTGAAATCGCTCGCACCATCCCCAGCCTCCCTCCGCCAAAAGGAACCCAATGCGGGTCGAAAGGATACATTTTTTGATCGCGGCAGCGACACGGAATTTTGCCGTTTCAGAACACGGCAGTCCCGCCATAGGGACGGCTCCCTTAAGTTTTGTCACCCCGGGTGCGCTACCATTCGCGTGTGAACTCAACCGTAGAAATCAAGGGGCCCACGCAGGTCCAGCTGAACATCGAGGTTCTTCCCGAAGAACTCAAGACCATGAAGTCGGACACCCTCAAGCGCCTGGCGCAGGAGATCAAGGTGCCCGGTTTCCGCAAGGGCAAAGTCCCGCCCCAGGTCATGGAATCCCGTATAGGTAAGGAGACGGTCCGCCAGGAGATCCTGGCAGACGCCCTTCCGCACTTCTACTCGAAGGCGATCATCGAGCACGACATCAAGCCCATCAACCAGCCCGAGATCAACGTAACCAACTACAGCGAGTCCGAGCCGCTGACCCTCACCGCCACCGTGGACGTCCGCCCGGACCTGGAACTTCCCGACTACAAGGGCATCAAGGTCTACGCCCCGCTGCCGGACGCCACCGAGGACGACATCAACAACCAGATCCAGCGGATCCGGGAGCGCAACGGGATCCTGGAGCCCATCGGGCGCCCGGCCGCCAAGGGCGACTTCACCACCATCGACCTGTTCGGGTTCCGCCACGGCGAGCCGCTCGAGGGCGCCCAGGTGGAGGACTTCGTCTACGAGGTCGGCTCCGCCCGCTTCCTTCCCAAGCTCGACGAGGAGCTGATAGGCAAGAAGGCCGGCGACATCATCCAGTTCAACAGCCCGATGCCCCGGGGCTTTGGTCCCGACCAGGAGGAGGGAACCCTCAAGGTCGTGGTCAAGGAGGTGCAGACCAAACGCCTGCCGGAGCTGGACGACGAGTTCGCCAAGTCGGCGTCGGAGTTCGACACCCTGCAGGAGCTGAGGGACGACATCGCCGCCCGTATCGGCAAGCACAAGAAGAAGGACTCGGACGTGGCTGTCCGCAACCTGATCCTGCAGGACCTGCTGAACCGGGTGGAGGTCCCGCTGCCGGAATCCATGGTGGCCAAGGAGACCGAGATCCGCCTGGCCCGCTTCATCCAGGACCTCCAGCGCAGCGAGATCGACATCGACGAGTACATCGAATCCCAGGGTAAAACCCGTGAGGAGTTCATCGAGACCTACCGCGCCGCAGCCGAGACTGCGGTGTCCGCAGACCTGATTCTGGAGTCGGTGGCGAAGGCGGAAGGAATGGAGGTCAGCGCCGAGGACCTCCAGGAAGAGATCGAGATAATGGCCGGGCAGATGCAGACCGACGTCGAGACGCTGGCGACCAATATTGCCAACACCGGCTCGGTTACCGTGCTGGCCGGTGATATTCTCAGAAGGAAGGCACTCGACTTCCTGGTCGAGAACGCAGAAGTCCTCGAAGAAAAAACCTCCAAAGACTAACTAGTGATGCACTACCAATTCGATTAAGGGGTGAGCATGAAGAATTACCTCGTCCCCATGGTTGTGGAGCAGACCAACCGCGGCGAACGTTCCTACGACATCTACTCGCGGCTGCTCAAGGACAGGATCATCTTCCTGGGCACGCCCATCGACGACGCAGTGGCGAACCTGATCACTGCACAACTTTTGTTCCTCGAGTCCGAGGACTCGGACCGGGACATCTCCATCTACATCAACTCCCCGGGCGGGCAGGTCTACGCCGGAATGGCCATCTACGACACCATGCAGTACATCAAGCCCGAGGTTTCGACCCTGTGCCTGGGCATGGCCATGTCGATGGGCGCCATCCTGCTGGGCGGCGGCGCCAAGGGTAAGCGGTTCGCCCTTCCGAACGCCAAGATCATGATCCACCAGGGCTCAGCCGGCTTCCAGGGCACCCCAACCGACATCGACATCCAGGCCCGCGAGGTTCTATCGCTCCGCAAGCGGATGGCAGAAATCCTCTCCAAGCACACAGGACAGCCTTTCGAGCGTGTCGAAAAAGACATCGACCGGGACAAGTTCATGACCGCTGAGGAGGGCAAGGAGTACGGTATCATCGACGACATTCTGGCCCACCGAGAGCAGTCCCCCGTCGCGATGCAGCAGCTTGCAGAGGCAACCGAAAACTAAATCCACAACCTCTAGGGAGTAGATATTGCCTAAATTCGGCGAGGGAGGCGATCTCCTCAAGTGCAGCTTCTGCGGCAAGTCCCAGAAGCAGGTCAAAAAGCTGATCGCCGGTCCCGGGGTCTACATCTGTGACGAGTGCATCGACCTCTGCAACGAGATCATCGAGGAAGAGCTCACCGAGACCACGGAGCTAAAGCTTGAAGAGCTTCCCAAGCCAAGGGAGATCTACAAGTTCCTGAACGACTACGTCGTCGGTCAGGAGCAGGCGAAGAAGGTTCTATCGGTAGCCGTCTACAACCACTACAAGCGGATCCAGGCGGGTACCCGCAACGACGGCGACGACGTCGAGTTGCAGAAGTCCAACATCATGCTGCTCGGCCCCACCGGCTGCGGCAAGACGCTGCTGGCGCAGACGCTGGCCCGGATGCTGAACGTTCCGTTCGCCATAGCCGACGCCACGGCGCTGACCGAGGCCGGCTACGTCGGTGAGGATGTCGAGAACATCCTGCTGAAGCTCATCCAGGCCGCGGACTACGACGTCAAGAAGGCCGAGACCGGCATCATCTACATCGACGAGGTCGACAAGATCGCCCGCAAGTCCGAGAACCCCTCGATCACCCGGGACGTCTCCGGCGAGGGGGTTCAGCAGGCGCTGCTGAAGATCCTGGAGGGGACCACCGCCTCGGTTCCGCCGCAGGGGGGCCGCAAGCACCCCCACCAGGAGTTCATCCAGATCGACACCTCCAACGTGCTGTTCATCTGCGGGGGTGCCTTTGCCGGTCTCGAGAAGATCATCGGCGCCCGCATCGGCAGCCGCAGCATCGGCTTCGGGGCGGACGTGCGGAAGATGGAGACCAAGGACCTGGGGGAGATCCTCGAGAACATCCTTCCCGAGGACCTGCTGAAGTTCGGTCTGATCCCCGAGTTCGTCGGACGTCTGCCGGTCATCTCCCACGTTCACAACCTGAGCCGGGAAGCCCTGATCGAGATCCTCACCAAGCCGAAGAACGCTCTGGTCCGCCAATTCAAGAAGACCTTCGAGCTGGACGGCGTGGAGCTGGAGTTCTCCGACGGCGCACTTGCGGCCATCGCCGACCAGGCCATGCTGCGCGGCACCGGAGCCCGCGGGCTGAGGGCCATCATCGAGGAGGTCCTGCTGGACGTCATGTACGAGCTTCCGAGCCGCAAGGACATCGGCCAGTGCGTGATCGACACCGAGACGGTACTGGAGAAGGTCAACCCCACGCTGGTGCCCCGGGTAAACCCCCGGACCACGCCCAAGCGTCCGGAACGGGGCGAGCGTTCGGCCTGAAAACCGTTCCAATTTCGAGAGCCGGCCCCCCAGGGGGCCGGTTTTTTTTCGGCCCCACCCTCCCGGGGCGATTGTTTCAACCCCGGGGCATTGGGCAAGTCTTTGCCCGAAGGCCAGCCGGGCGTAATCGATCGCATGAGTACAATCGGCCGGCCCCAAAATAAGGCAACAGCAGCGGGGCGGTTTCGTCTCAAGGAACGAAAGGCTGAACACATGAAGATATCCAAGAAGAACATCTGCCAGCTGGGTCTCGGCAGCCTGCTGGCGGTTTCGGTGTTTTCGCCGTCGGCCGGTTTCGCGGTGCCATCCGTCTGTGACGGTGGTCCGATTCCCGAGGGCTACAACGTGATCAACGGCAACGATTCCAGCCAGACGCTCACCGGTACCGCCGGTCCGGATGTCATCTTCGGCCGCGGCGGCAACGACATCATCAAGGGCTTTGCCGGCGACGATATCCTTTGCGGCGGCGCAGGCAACGACACCCTCCTCGGCGGCGCGGGCAACGACACCCTCGGCGGCGGCGGCGGCGACGATGAGCTGCGTGGCGCCTCAGGTGCCGACCTCCTTTCCGGCGGCGGCGGCGCAGACGATTTGTTCGGCGCAGCCGGCAGCGACACCCTCTTCGGGAACGAAGGCCCGGACTTCCTGAACGGCGGCTTCGGCAACAACTCCAACAACGGCGGTGACGGGGTCGACGAGTGCATCAACCCCGACCCGTCCGAAGGCGCAACCCAGTGTGAGAACGGCCCCAACCCGGTTTAACCGGGAAGATCGAGCAACGAAGCGGCTCCCCGAAAGGGGGGCCGTTTTTCGTTTAAGGCACCTGCGTACCTGCCGATAGACAACCATGAGCTCGCTCGACTCTTCGACGCGCAACCTGGGCCGGTTTCCGGCTCGCATTCACGTCCTGCTCGCTCGGGACACCCCGGATGCGGTGGTGATCCGCAGAGGTCCCGCCCGGCAGGTGGCGATCGTCGGGTGGGACCGTTCCACGGACCAGTTCAGGGTCGGGCAGTGGCTGCGGGGACGGATCTACGAGAGGCGGTGCGACCTGTCGCCCGATGGGAAGCACCTGATCTACTTTGCGATGGGCACCCCCCGGGCCCCGCAAACCAAGGCCACCTGGACCGCCATCTCCCGGGCCCCTTACCTCAAGGCCCGTGCCTTCTGGTCCAAGGGCGACGCCTGGGCCGGCGGCGGCATGTTCCTGTCGTCCGAGACCTACTGGCTCAACCGGAGCTGCACCGAGACCCTGGAGTGGGACGACACCGGCCTCACGCAGCAGGCCGAGTACCCCTGGCACGAGGGCTACGGCGGCGAGTGTCCCGGCGTCTACTACATCCGCCTCCAGCGCGACGGCTGGGCCCTGAAGCACTCGGCGCCGGGCCGCGGGGGCACCGTCTCGACTTTCGACAAGCCTCTGAAGGGCCACTGGACTCTGCGCAAGATGGCTTTCGCCACGACGCAGACCAAGCCGGGAACCGGCTGCTACTTCGACGAGCACCAGCTGGTCAACACCCGAACGGGGGCTGTGGAGAATTACGAGGAGTGGGAGTGGGCGGACCACGACGGCGATCGGCTGATGTGGGCGGAGGCCGGGTGCCTCTACGCCGGCCGGTTGTCGGACGGGGGGCCTGCCGAGGTTCGGATGCTCTACGACTTCACGCCTTTGACTTTCGAGAACCTGACGGCGCCGTACTGAGCGCCGAACCTTCCAGGTTCCCTGAGAGGGGCACGGGGTAACACCAGTCGGTGAACGATATGTACGACGCGCTGGTGATCGGCGGCGGCCCCGCCGGGCTGGCGGCTGCCGGCTGGCTGGCGCGCTTTCGGAGGAGTACCGTGGTCCTCGACAGCTGTGAGTACCGCAACCGGTGGGTCGACAAAGCCCACGGCTACCTCGGCCACGACCCGGCCAACCCCACCGAACTGCTGGAGACGGCCCGCAAGCAGCTCGCCGCCTACCCGGACCTGGCCATCGTCTGCACCACCGCCGAGACGGCAGAGGCGGTTGACGGCGGATTCCGGGTCACCTCCGGCGACGGGGAGTTCTTTGGCCGGCGGCTGGTTCTGGCCACCGGCACCAGGGACGCCTTTCCCGACATCCCGGGCTTCTTCGAGCACTACGGGTCGGAGGTCTTCCACTGCCCGGTGTGCGACGGGTACGAGGCCAAGGACCGAAAGGTCGCCGTCCTCGGCTGGAACGACCAGGTGACCGGATTCGCGGTCGAGCTCACCAACTGGGCCAAGACCGTGACCGTCGTCGCCCAGGGCAACCGTATCGACAAGGACGACCGGGTTCGAGGGCGGCTCAACCGCCACGGCGTCACCCTGTGCGAGGAGGACGCCGTCGAGCTGCTCGGAAGGCGCGGCTCGCTGGAGGGGGTACGTCTTCGGACCGGGGAGGTCCTGGACTGCGACTATCTGTTCTTCTCGCTGCCCGAGCACCCGGTCAACAGCCTCGCCCGCAGGCTCGGGTGCGAGGTGGACGAACAAGGACACGTAGTGATCGACAGGCAGGGACGAACGAGCGTCGAGGGTGTCTACGCCGCAGGCGATCTCACTCCGGGCGAGCAGCTGATCCAGGTTGCCGCGGGGGAGGGGACTCTGGCCGGGGTCACCTGCGCAGAGTCCCTCCTGGAATCAGCCGACTAGACCGAGCTCCTGGAGCTTGGACACCAGCTCGTTGTTGTTCGGCTCGGTCAGAGTCGAGCTGTCGGGGAACACGATCGTCGGTACGCTTCTTGCTCCACGGTTGATCTTCTTGACCAGTGCCACGGCGGAGGGATCCTGCTCGATGTTGATCTCTTCGTAGACCACGCCGTGTTTGTCCAGGGTGCGCTTGGACCGTATGCAGTCCGGGCACCAGGTGGTGCTGTACATCTTTATGGTCATATCGACGGAACCGCACAGGCAACGCCGGTGCCCTTCAGGCCGCAGTAGCCGTTGGGAACCTTGTGCAGGTACTGCTGGTGGTAGTCCTCCGCGTAGTAGAACGGTCCGGCTGCAGCGACCTCGGTGGTCACCGACCCCCGGTGCGCCTGCTCCAGCGCCTGGTTGTAAGCCTCGAGTGTTGCCTCAGCCATCTGCTGTTGCTCCTCTGTCGTGTAGTAGATAGCCGACCGGTACTGGCTGCCGACGTCGTTGCCCTGCCGCATTCCCTGCGTCGGGTTGTGCTCCTCAAAAAAAGTCTTCAGCAGTTCTCCATAGGTGATCTTTTCCGGGTCGTAGACAACCAAAACCGCCTCGGCGTGCCCGGTTCTGGCCGTGCACGTCTCCCGGTAGGTGGGGTAGGGGGTGTAACCGCCGGTGTATCCGACAGCCGTCGTCCAGACGCCCTCCTTCTGCCAGAACAGCCGCTCGGCCCCCCAAAAACATCCGAGGGCGAAGATCGCGGTTTCCAGGTGGTCGGGGAACGGAGGCTGGATGGGGTTTTTCAGGACCTCGTGCAGCTCGGGGATGGGGTAGGCGTACGTGTCGCGGCCGGGGAGCGCGTCCTCCGCAGTGACGGCGGTGGTCTTGGCGCGGGATGAGAACAACATTTGAGCTCCTTGATCTTTCCTCAAGCTTCTCAGCTTACGGGCGTTACTTGGAACAACGCCGGGGACGCAGGGATCATTCCGCGCGGCTTGCCCTGTTACGCTTGTCCGGTGAAGCCGGGGCCAGCCGCGGCGCCGGTTCACTCCTCGGGAGGGCGAGTGCATTGCGTCGTTCAGTTGCCCTGGTGTTCGTATGCCTGCTGGTCCTGAATGCGTGCGCCGGCGACCCCGAGCCCGAAAAGACCACCTCCTCGTCCACGCCGGCGGTTCTCCCGTCGGGAGTTCCCGAGGAGGCAGTCGAAGCAGAGGTTGTGGCGGACGGAGAGATCGACACCGTCTGGGCCCGCATCGGCGGCGAAGGCGACGGACTTCGGATAACCATCGCGGGGCTCGTCCCTCCGGCCCGGGGCGGGTGCTGGGATGCCGAGGCGAAGGCTTTTGCCAACCAGGAGCTTGCTGTCGGTTCGACAATTTATCTACTTCCCGGTGGGGAGGACGACCAGCGGTACGTCTACAAGGACGACGGCACCTTCCACAACGACAGGGCACTCAGGCTCGGCCACGCCAAGCTGACCCAGCCGCTCCCTGACGATCGATTTGCCGGCGAGCTTGCCGCAGCGGAGAAAGCGGCCCAGGACGCCGGCGCAGGAGTTTGGGCGTGCGCTGCGGCCCCGGCGGTGAGCCCCGCCCCTCCGCCGCCCCCGGCTCCGCGGTCCCCGGGCGCTCCCGCCCCAGCTCCCCGGCCGCCCGCCCCGGCCCCGCCTCCGGCTCCCGCTCCGGCGCCTCCCGGCATCCCCGTGGGCCGGACCGTCTCGCTCGGTGACGTTTTTCTCATGCGTGTGGGGGAGGCGGTCGGCATCCAGGGCCAGGGACTGACCGTCAGCTACACCCAGGTGATGGAGGACACCCGCTGCCCTCCGGGCGTGCAGTGCATCCAGGCCGGCAACGGAAAAATCCTGGTCACGATGCACAAGGAGGGGAGTAACTCCGCCGCCTTCGAGTTGAACACGACCGACGGGCCCAGGTCCGGTCGGTACCTGAACTACACGGTGACGCTGGTGGAGATGAACTGGGAAACGACTCCTACCGTGAGGTTCCGGGTCAGCTAGCCATTCGAGCCAGTTGGTACAATCGACTGGTAGTCGAGGCAGCCGTTCGCTTGGCTGCGAGGCCGGCTCTACGCACCTCATTACCGGCCGCCCCATTTTTGAACTCCGCCCTTGAACCTGGAGCCGTGCCTGATGTCAGTCGTGTCCTTCCTTACCCGGAGCTCCTCGTGACCGGCGCGCCCGCAGACCCCACGGAGATCCCAAAGGTCTACTCCCCGGCCGAGGTTGAAAACCGGCTCTACCGGGAGTGGGAGACCAAAGGCTATTTCCACGCCGAGCGCGACCCGGACAAAGAGCCGTTCACCATCGTCATCCCGCCCCCGAACGTCACCGGGGCGCTGCACATCGGCCACGCCCTGGACCACACGCTGCAGGACGTCCTCGTCCGGTTCAAGCGCATGCAGGGCTACGCCACCCTGTGGTTGCCGGGAATGGACCACGCCGGCATCGCGACGCAGAACGTCGTCGAGCGGGAGCTTCGCAGCCAGGGGCTGACCCGGCACGACCTCGGCCGAGAGAAGTTCGTCGAGACCGTTTGGGAGTGGAAGGAGCTCTACGGCGGCAAGATCACCGAGCAGGACCGCCGTCTGGGCTCCTCCCTGGACTGGGACCGTGAGCGGTTCACGATGGACGAGGGTCTCACCAGGGCCGTCCGCCGGGTCTTCGTCGACCTGTACAACGAAGGCCTCATATACCGGGGCAATCGAATCATCAACTGGTGCCCTCGCTGCGGCACGGCACTCAGCGACATCGAGGTCGACCACTCCGACCACGAGGGAGTCCTGGAGCAGTTCCGGTACGACTTCGAAGACGGCTCGGGCTCGGTCAGCGTCGCCACCACCCGGCTGGAGACGATGCTGGGCGATACCGCAGTCGCAGTGAACCCCAAGGACCCCCGCTACGCCGACGCCGTCGGCAAGTTTGCGATCCACCCGTTCAGCGGACGGCGAATCGAGATCGTCGCCGACGACGCGGTCGACATGGAGTTCGGTACCGGCGCGGTAAAGATAACCCCGGCCCACGACCCCGTCGACTTCGAGATCGCAGAGCGCCACGACCTGGAGAAGATCTCGATCATGGACGGCCAGGCCAAGATCAACGCCAACGGCGCGCCGTTCGAGGGGATGGACCGGTACGACGCCCGCATGGCGGTCCGTAAGGCGCTCCAGGAGAAGGGCCTTTACGAGGGCTCCACCCCCCACAACTACGCAATCGGAAAGTGCAGCCGGTGCGGCACCATCGTCGAGCCTTGGCTGAGTGAGCAGTGGTTCGTTTCCATGAAGCCCCTGGCGGCGCCGGCCATCGCTGCGGTCAAGCAGGAGCGGACCAGGTTCTACCCGGCCCGCTGGACCAACTACTACCTGAACTGGATGGAGGGCATCCGGGACTGGTGCATCTCCCGGCAGCTGTGGTGGGGCCACCGCATCCCGGTCTGGTACTGCGACAACGGCCACCAGTGGGCGGCCATGGAGGACCCGGCGGGGTGCCCCGAGTGCGGCAGCACGCACATCCACCAGGACCCCGACGTCCTGGACACCTGGTTCTCCAGCCAGCTCTGGCCGTTCTCGACCCTCGGCTGGCCCGACGAGACCGAGGACCTGAAGTACTTCTACCCGACCTCAGTCCTTGTCACCGGTTACGAGATCATCCACATCTGGGTCTCCCGGATGATGATGTCGGGTCTGCGGTTCATGGACGAGGTCCCGTTCGAGTGGGTCTACATCCACGGCATCGTGCGGGACGCCCAGGGCCGCAAGATGTCGAAGTCGCTGGGCAATGTGATCGACCCGCTGGAGCTCATCGACCAGTACGGGACCGACGCCCTGCGCTTCTCGCTCGCCGAGCACGCCACCGGCCAGGACATTTTCCTCAGCACCGAGTGGGTCTCCGGTTCCCGCAACTTCGTGAACAAGCTCTGGAACGCCGCCCGGTTCGTCCTGGCCAACGCCGCCGGACGGCAGGTCGGGGACCTGCCCGATGACGACGAGCTTGAGCTCGCCGACCGCTGGATCCTGGGACGGCTTTCGGCCGCCACCACCGAGGTGACCCGGCAGCTGGAAGGGTTCGAGACCGCCGCCGCAGCGCGCATGGTCTACGAGTTCATCTGGAGCGAGTTCTGCGACTGGTACATCGAGGCCGCCAAGCAGCGCCTCTACTCCGACGACCCGGCGGTTGCCGGTCCGGTGCGTGCGGTCCTGGTCAACGTGCTGGAGCAGGCGCTGCGGCTGGCCCACCCCTTCATCCCGTTCGTCACCGAGGAGATCTGGCAGATGCTCCCCATCGAGCACGCCAAACCGTCGATCATGATCTCCGACTGGCCGGTGGCCGCTCCTGCGGACGAGGACGCGGTGAACGCCTTCGCCCGGGTGCAGGACGTGGTCTCCGCGATACGCAGCTTCCGTTCGGAGCGAGGCATCTCACCGAAGGTCAGGCTCCGTCCGTCCGCAACGTCGGACGACCCGGCCGACCGTGATGCGCTGCGCCGGGACGGCGCCCTGATCTCCCGCCTGGCGGGCCTGGACGAGCTGGTCGTCTCTCAATCGCTGGACGGAACGCCGGGCGCCCGGTTGATCGCAGGCATTATCGAGATCGCCGTCCCGATGGAGGGCCTCATCGACACCCAGGCCGAGACCGACCGTCTGGGCAAGCTGATCGAAAAGATCCAGAAGGAGATCGTCAAGATCGAGACTAAGCTCGCCAACAAGGGCTTCACCGACCGGGCGCCGGCCGACGTGGTCGCCGAGCAGCACCGCCGGCTGGACGAAGAGAAGGCCACGCTGGCCAAGCTCCAGGCTCAGCTCGCCCTGCTCGGATCTTGAGCCTCACCCCCAAGCAGGCTCACGCGTTTCTCGACGCCCGCGGCTTTGGCATCACCCCCGGCCTCGCACGCATCGAGGCGCTGACCCGCCTGCTCAGCGAGCCCCAGCTCAACTTCTTGACGATCCACCTGGCGGGGACCAACGGCAAGACCTCCACCGCCCGCATCCTCACCTCGATTCTGGCCGGGCACGGCCTCAGCACCGGGCTCTACACCTCCCCCCACCTCCACGACGTCCGGGAGCGGTTCGTTCTGGCCGGGTGGGACGAAGGCCCGGTATGGGACACCATCGACGAGCAGGAGTTCGCCGACACGCTGACCTACCTGCTGCCGTTCATCCAGATCGTCGAGGACGACCTCGGGGAGCAGATGACCTACTTCGAGATCACGACGGCCATGGCGTTCGAGTGGATGTCGGAGAGATCGGTTGCCGCCGGCGTGATCGAAACCGGCCTGGGGGGACGGTGGGACGCCACCAACCTGGTCCGGAGCTCGGTGTCGGTGCTGACGCCGGTCGATGTCGACCACGCCGCCTACCTCGGCAACACGCCGGCGGCGAACGGTTCGGAGAAGGTCGACATCGTCAAAGCCGGCTCCACCGTGGTCTCCGCCGCCCAGACGCCCGAGGTGATGGAGCTCCTCGACGCTCGGACCACCAAAGTGGGCGCCAAACTGCTGGTGCTGGGCGCCGACTTCCACATCGCATCGAACGAGACTGCCGTCGGGGGCCGGGCGGTGACGATAAAGACGCCGAACGCCACGTACGAGGACCTGTTCCTGCCGCTTCACGGCGCACACCAGGGGGTGAACCTGGCGCTGGCCGTCGCAGCCGCCGAGGCGTTCCTGGGCAAGGAGCTGGACTACGAGCTCCTGAGCTCGTCGCTGCTCACGGTCAGCTCGCCGGGCCGGCTGGAGGTGGTCGGCCGCAAGCCGCTGATCGTGCTCGACGGGGCGCACAACCCCCACGCCGCCCTGGCGCTGCGCAACACCCTCTCCTCCGACTTCCTGTTCAAGAACCTGACCATCGTGCTGTCGATATTCGAGGACAAGGACATCAAGGGGGTGCTGGACCAGCTGGTCCCGGCAGCCGACCGGGTGATCCTGACCCGGGGCGACAACCCGCGGTTCGCCTCACCGGAGACGCTGCGCGACCTGGCGCCGGTGGTCCCCGGACAGGACCCGCCGGAGCTGGCTCCGACAATGGCTGACGCCCTCGACCGGGCCCGTTCGATCTCGGACGAAGAGGACATGATCCTGCTCACCGGTTCTCTTCACGGCGTAGGCGACGCCCGGAGCTATCTGCTGGGTGACGACTGAAGTGTGAACCTTAAGGTTTGCCGGTTTATCGGAGGTTCGTCCGGGGTAGAGATGCTGGTTGCGTACCCCCCGCACGTGGGGCTGGACACGCAACTTTTCTCGTTCCCGAAAAGGCTTGAAAACTCTGTACTTCACGACGGAACGTCCGGACGTACGTAGGAAGGAGTATGAAATGGGCTCGGGGGACTACGACGTAAACATCGAAGGCACAATCCACTCGTGGGACAAGGCCACCATCTCGGTACCGGAGATCAGGGAGCTCGGGGGGTTTCCGGCCGGAAACCCGGTGGTCGCCATCAACCTGGCCGACAAAAGCGAGACGCCCCTACCCGAAGATGCGGTTCACGAAGTGCTCAAGCACGACGACGGCAGGCCGCTGGTGAAAAAGATGTGCTTCAAGCGGGGTTAGTCCTCTTCGCAGTCGACCATGTCTGCGCCCGTCTCCCGACGCACCTCGCACAGCCGGTCCTTGCCGGCCTCGTCCCGGTTTTCGATTTCAACCTGCTTGCGGTTCCAGGAGTACAGCGCAACCAGTAACAGAACCGTGACCAGGAAGATTGCGGCGTAGCGGCGGTTACCCTGCTGCCACGGCAGGCGGGGTTTGTGGCCCTTGGCGTCGCGGCCGGGTGGGGGAGGCAGGCTGACGGTCACCCGGCGGGCCTCTCCTGCAGCACCCAGCCGTTGCCGTCCGGGTCGTCGAAGAAGGCGAACGAGTTCCACCGGCCCCCGTGGCCGTCTTTCCACTCCCCGTCCTCGAAGTGGCGGACTGGGCTGATCTCGACGTTGCGACCAACTAGCTCGGCTCGGGCGGCGTCGATGTCGTCGACGACCAGCTGGAGTCCCTGAACCGAGCCCGGAGGCTTGTCGGTCCCGGTGCCGAGCATGATGGAGCACCCCGACCCGGCAGGTGTGAGCTGGACGATGCGGAGCGAATCGGAGATCCGATGATCGAGGTCGACGACGAACCCGCATTCGTCGCCATAGAACCTCTTGGCCCGATCGATATCGCTGACCGGAATGGGTATCAACTCGAGCTTGAAGTCCATGGTCCGGAGTCTACGAGTTGGCCTGCGCACAATAAAGAACTCGTCCGCGTTTCGAGAGCAAGGCTAGAATTTCCTACTGCGCCGTCGAAAGGGGGAATGGTTTGCAGGTCCGTGATAAGCAGCGGCAGGCCGTCCCTCCACGGCGCTCGGGTCAGTCCTCCCGCGCGGATCGTCCGGCCACCCGGCACATTGCAGAGGTCCAACGGCTGCAGAGGACGGCCGGCAATCGGGCGGTAGCCCGCTTGCTCGGCGGCGGCAGCTCGGCGGACACCGTCCAGCGGCTCGTCACAACCCTGCCGGTTGCCTATGTTGGGCAGGATCCGGGCGCTCTGGACCGGCTGAAGCTGTATATGACCACCGCACAGGTGGCGACCGGCGGCCGTACTTTTCAGCAGGAGGTCGTTCGCGTCGCAAAGGCGCTCGACAAGATCCAGCCGTCCAAAGCCACCGAGCTCAGAGACAGAGTCAAAAACATGCGGCTGAAGAAGACCCAGGCGGAGGTATTCAACGACGCAGCAGCCCTGGCGCCTTTCGTCACGGACTTGAACAACTTGATCAACACGTTTCAGCTCGACGCTGCCGCGACCGCGGTTACCGGCAGGGAAGAGGGCGATACGCACCATCGGGACTACTTCTTCCAGACGCCCGCCGACCCCGAGGAAGTGAAGTTCGACCTGGACCGGTGGAGCCGTAAGGGCGAAAACTTCCTGACCGGCGGGTTTTCCGGCCTGACCATCAAAGGGATTGTCGACGAGGCGGTCAAAGACTGGGACCCCGCCCGAGGCAGTGTCGTCACACTGCTAAACCAACGC
>DASTUJ010000153.1 GCA_035759705.1 Actinomycetota bacterium
CATTCCGACCACCCCCATCGTCGAGGCAAAGTAGGCGGCGATAAGATTCTCCTTGCCGCCGAGGCGCTCGAAGATCTCCCTCAGCTGCGGGTTGTCTCCTACGAGACTCCCGACTCCCTCGGCCAGCGAACCAAGGACCGCCCCCAGGCACGCCAGGCCAACTACCCACCCGGCGAGGGCGCCCCGATGGATCCGCCAGGCCAGGCTCAAAGCGGTGCTCAACGACCGGGCGGCGACGGGAGGTCCGGGACGGGAGGACAGCAGGCCTTCGCCGAGATCTCGCCTTTGCTGAAGCCTGAATGAGAGTCCGACGCAGGCAACCGCAAGCACCACCGGCAGGGCGAATACTTCCCAGCGCTCACCCGCAAAAGGTCGCACCTGCTGCGCCCACCCGATCGGGGAGAGCCAGGACATGAAGGACAGGCCGCCGGTGCCGGCGGAATCTCCCACCGCGCGGAACAAGAATGCGGCACCAAGAACTGCCCCCGCCAGCCCGTTCGCCGCCCGGGCGCTCTGGCTGAGCTGGGCGGTGACCGCTGCGATGGCCGCGAAGGTCCACCCGGCAGAGGTAAAGCCCAGTCCCAGAGCGAAAGAGCCGGCGGCGGGTTCGTCCAGGACGGTGAGAGCCGCCCCGAACGCTAGACCGATGAGGAGGCTAACCCCGAACGCCAGTCCCAGGGCCGCGGTTAGCGGAGCGAACCTGCCCACCCGCCCCGAGCCGACCAGCTCCAGCCTCCCGCTCTCCTCCTGGAGCCGGGTGTGGTGGGTGACGGTAAAGATTCCGAACAGGGCAACCATGACGGCCCCAAAGCCCCCGATTCTCCAGGCAGTCAGGCCGCCGATGGAGGACAGGTTGAAGCCCGGGCCGGTAAGAGCGATGAGCGCCGGAGTCCTCGCCAGGGTGGATGCCAGCGCCCGTCGCGACTCGACAGTCGGGTACAGGTCACGAAACGCCGACGCCGTGCCGTAGCCGATTGCCACCACTCCGGTCACCCAGGCGATGAGGCGGACCCGGTCGAGCCGGAGTGCCAGCCGGATCAGGGTGGGCGTTCCGACCAGGGGTCTCACCCGTCTTCCGGTTCGGATGACGAGTCCTGCTGGTAGTGCCGCAGAAACAACTCCTCGAGAGTCGCCGGCCGGGCGGAAAGGCTTTCCACGCCCAGGTCGCCCAGGGCGCGCAGCAGGTCGTCCAAAGCAGAGCTTTCCACCTCGCACTCGACCAACCGGCCGGAGACTCTGAGCCCGAAGACCCCTTTCAAAGACCGGAGTACATCGGGCGACTCCCGCACCTCAGCGACCACCGTCGTCCGGGTCAGGTGGCGCAGATCCGACAGAGATCCGGTCTCCACGGTCCGTCCGCGCCGGATGATGCTGACCCGGGGACACAGGGCCTCCACCTCGGCCAGGATGTGGCTGGACAGCAGGACGGTTCTGCCCTGTGCCGCCTCCTCCCGGATGCAGTCCCGAAACACCGACTCCATCAGCGGATCGAGCCCGGAGGTGGGTTCGTCGAGGAGCAGAAGCTCGACGTTGGAGGCCAGGGCCGATATCAGCGCCACCTTTTGGCGGTTGCCCTTCGAGTAGGCGCGGCCTTTCTTGGTGGGGTCGAGGTCGAACCGTTCGATCAGATCGTTCCGGCGGACCTGGTCTAAACCGCCGCGGAGCCTGCCGAGCAGGTCGATCACCTCGCCTCCGGAAAGCGTGGGCCAGAGGGTGACGTCGCCCGGGACGTACGCCAGACGGGAGTGAAGGGTGGTCGAGTCCTTCCACGGGTCCTTTCCCAGCAACACCGCCGTTCCGGAATCGGCCTTCATCAGGCCGAGCAGGATTCGCAGTGTGGTGGACTTTCCCGACCCGTTCGGGCCCAGGAACCCGTGAACCTCGCCCTCGGCTACCTGCAGATCGAGCCCGTCCAGGGCCCGGGTCCGGCCGAATGCCTTTCGGAGGCCGGATGTCTGGATCGCCGGCGTCATCCCGGGCTACTCCTGCGGCTCGGCCGGCCGTTGCCGGTTGCTGCTCAACAGCAGAAGGGCCCCCAGTGTGCCTGCGACCACGGAAGCAACAAGCACCCCGATCTTCGCTTCGTCGACCAGCTGGCTCTCCGTGAACGCAAGTCCGGCAATGAACAGCGAGACGGTAAAACCGATGCCGGCAACGGCGGACCCGCCGAGAATCACCCGCCAGGAAACCCCGGCGGGCAGCCGTCCAAGGTTCAGCTTGACCGCAATCCACGCAGCGCTCGATATGCCGACTATCTTGCCCAGCACCAGGCCGGCCGCGATCCCCAGGGCAACCGGCGAGCTCATAGCGTCGCCGAGCGTGTCCAGGCTCAGGCGTACTCCGGCGTTGGCGAGGGCGAACAGCGGGATGACCGCGTAGCTGGTCCACGGGTGAAGCAGATACTCCAGGCGCTCCGCAACCGAGACGACCTCGGTCGCCTGCAGGGACACCGCTCGCAGGGACTGGGCGTCCGGCTGCTCCTCGAGAAGCCCGGTTTCCCGGTAGACATCCTTGTACCCCCGGGGATCGGCCGGACGCGCCGGGGTGAGCAGGCCGAGGGCGACCCCGGCGATCGTCGCATGGATGCCCGACTCGAAGGTGGCAAACCAAACTCCGGCCCCGACCAGGACGTACAGGGGAGTCCAGGTCACCTTCAGCCGCCGAAGCACGACAATCCCGGCTAGAAGCACCAGGGCGCCGATCAGCCAGCCAAGCTGGAAGCCGTGCGAGTAGAAGACCGCGATGACCAGGATCGCTCCGATGTCGTCGACGATCGCAAGGCTCAACAAAAAGACCTTCAGCCCGGAGGGCACCCGGCTGCCCAGCAAGGCAAGCACGCCGACGGCGAAAGCGATGTCGGTGGCCATCGGTATTCCCCAGCCCGCCGAGCCCGGTCCGCCTGCGTTGAAAAGCAGGTAGACCGCAGCCGGAACCACCATGCCGCCCAGTGCGGCGATCGCCGGCAGAGCCGCCTTCCGGCGGTCGCTCAACTCGCCGAGAACGATCTCCCGCTTGATTTCGAGGCCGACGACGAAGAAGAACACGGCCATCAGGGCGTCGTTCACGAAATGCCTGAGGTCCTCGGTCAGCTCAAAGGCGCCCACCGATAGGCGCAACTCGGTCTGCCAGATCTTCTCGAAGCCTTCCGCGAGCGGCGAGTTGGCGAGCCCGAGGGCGGCAACCGTTGCGACGAGCAGAACGATGCCCCCGGCGGCTTCGGTGTGAAGGAAGGTGCGCAGCGGCCGTGCGATCCGCGCAAGAGTGCGGTCACTCGACAGGAAGGACTGCCTGGGGGGCTTTTTCGGGTGGGCCATAAATCTCCTTGATCGCGCCGATGAGGCGCCGACCAGGCTTCCCGGCTCACCAACTAGAGCATAGTCCCCCAGCGGAGGCGTGATCGCAGGGACCCAGGCGGGCACACGATCCCGCCGGGGTTAGACTTTGTCCGTGTCCACCCTGGCCTGCCATCGTTTTCGCCCCCTGCTGCTCCTCGGTTTCCTGCTGGGAATCGTTGTAACAGTTGCCGATGGGGATCTAACCGTCCCGACCGGGGGGCCCGTGGCCGCCGCAGCGGCGCTGGAAGCACAGATTTTGGGTCCACGCTCGGACGACACAAACCTTGGCCTCGGCCGTTTCGCGGTTCAGCTCGCCGGCCGGCGAGCCCCCTACGCTTCCGACTCCGTCACCGTTCATGGCGGCCCGTTTATGGTGTTTGCCTTCTTTGGGGCCGCTGTACTGCTGGTAGCCTGCGCAACGCGGTCGAACCCGAGACAACTCCTTCCCGACCTTCGAGGCTCTCCGGCCGCCCGACCGAGCTCATCCCGGGCTCGAGCAGTCTGTTCCGGGGTCTAGAGTCTGTTCTGAAGCACTCAAATCGTTTGGAGGAACCCACCGATGAACCGCCAGCTTTTGTGGCGCGGCCTGTTCGCCATCCTCGTGATCGCCGGCTCCGTGGCACTGGTCCTGACCCGCCCACCCCGACTGGGGCTCGACCTCAAGGGAGGCAGCCAGATCGTCCTGGAGACCGAGTCCACCGGCGGCCAAAGCGCCACCGACGACGCCGTGACCCGCACCGTCGAGGTGCTGAGGCGCCGGGTCGACCAGCTGGGCGTCTCCGAGTCCAGCCTCCAGCGCAGCGGCGACCAGCGGATCATCGTCGAGCTGCCCGGGGTCGAGGACCCGCAGCAGGCGGTCGACGTCATCGGCAAGACCGCCCAGCTGGAGTTCCACCCCGTGACCGGGGCGGCAGCGGCTCAGCCCGAACCGGAGGCCACGCCGAGCCCGGCCGCCGACGGCTCGATAGTCCTCAACGACGAGTTGGGCCGGTCGCTCAACCTCGGCCCGTCCCAGCTGAGCGGTGACGCCGTCCGCGGCGCCGACGCAATCCTGGACCCCAACGGCGCCTGGCAGGTCAGCATCGACTTCGAGCGGGCCGGCAGCGACAAGTGGGCCAGCCTGACCGGAACCGCCGCCTGCTCGCCCGACGGCGACCCCAAGCGCCTGGTGGCGATCGTCCTGGACAACAAGATCATCTCCGCCCCCCAGATCGACCCGAGCATCCCCTGCAACGAGGGAATCGACGGCGGGAGCACGGTCATCACCGGCAGCTTCGGCGAGGAGGAAGCCAAGGATCTGGCGTTGCTGATCCGGGCCGGCGCCCTCCCGGTGCCGGTGGAGATCGTCGAGCAGCGGACGGTCGGCCCGACGCTGGGCAAGGCGGCCATCGACGCCAGCACCCGGGCAGCGATCATCGGCGCCGCCCTGACCATCCTCTACATGATCTTTTACTACCGGGTGATCGGCGGCGCCGCAGCGATTGCGCTGGTGCTCTACGGGCTTATCTCGTTCGCAGTGCTGCTGGCGATCAACGCTACGCTTACCCTGCCCGGTATCGCCGGCTTCGTGCTGGCGATAGGTATGGCCGTCGACTCGAACGTGCTGGTGTTCGAACGAATACGGGAGGAGTACGTCGGCAAGAAGCGACCCCTGGCGGCGGTCAACCTCGGCTTCCGCAAGGCGCTCAGCGCCATCGGTGACTCCAACGCCACCACGGTCCTGGCGGCGGTCCTGCTGTTCTTCCTGGCATCGGGCGCGGTCCGAGGCTTCGGCGTCACGCTGACGGTCGGCGTGATCGTCTCAATCTTCACTGCTCTGGTGGTCACCCGGGTGCTGGTCGAGCTGCTGGTCAAGATCCCGGCGCTCCGCAAGCACCCTCGCCTCCTGGGTATCGAGTCCAAGCGGAAGCTGATGAACTGGCTGGAGGCCAAGCAGCCGAACGTAATAGGCCACAGCAAGATCTTCTTTGCAATCTCCCTGGTTGCGGTGGCGGCCGGCATCGGCGGCCTGCTGCTGAAAAACCTCAACTTCGGGCTGGAGTTCACCGGCGGCCGCTTGATCGAGTACGACACCGACCGGCCGGTGGACATCGAGGAGCTCCGCGAAGAGCTGGCCGGCATCGGGCTGCCCCGGGCCCTGGTCCAGGAGTCCGGTCAGGGCAATGTCAGCATCCGGACCGGCCAGGTGACCGAGGAGAAGGAAGCGGAGATCGAGGCCGTCACCACCAAGCTCGGCGGGTCTGTCGACAAGGAGCGGGACGAGTTCATCGGTCCGAGCATCGGCAACGAGCTTCGCCAGAAGGCCCTGATCGCGCTGGGGCTGGCTCTGCTCGCCCAGCTGGCCTACCTGGCGTTCCGGTTCCGTTGGAACTTCGGCCTGGCCGCAGTTCTGGCCATGTTCCACGACGTGTTGATCCTTATGGGCATCTTCGCCTGGCTGGGCAAGGAGATCGACGGCGTGTTCCTGGCGGCGTTGCTGACCGTAATCGGTTACTCCATCAACGACTCGGTGGTGGTGTTCGACCGCATCCGGGAGCGCCGGAGGGAGCGAACCAGCGAGAGCCTGGAGAAGGTCGCCAACGACGCCTGCCTGGAGACATTCCCCCGGACCATTAACACCGGTCTGGGTGCGTTCTTCATCCTGATCGCCCTTTACTTCCTCGGCGGCGAGAGCCTGCAGGACTTTGCCCTGGCGCTGATCATCGGTATCGCAGTCGGTACCTACAGCTCGGTGCTGACGGCGGCCCCGCTGTGCGTGATGCTCGACCGCTGGAAGCCGGCGCCCACGCCCATCCGCAAGACGGCCACCGGCAAAAAGCGGCCCACTTCCGGGTCGTCGCGCAGGCCGTCGTCCAGCCGGTCCCGCCGGTGAGCCGGCCGGGCCACTCCGGAGATGACTGAGGGGGCACTCGCATGAATCGATTGGTCCGGGAAGAGGAGCTGCCGGGTATCGGGCGGCGCTACAACGTCGAGGTCGACTACGGCGCAGTGCTGACGATAATCGTGCACAACAGCGGCCGGCGGGACCTCTACTTCTTCCCGCCGGACAGCGAGGTGCCGGTAACGGTAGCCATGAGCGACGAGCAGGCCAAGGTCGCCGGGTCGATCCTGACCGGCGGATTTTCGCCGCCCGAGGCGATCACTGAGGTCGAGAAGGTGGCGGGGGACCTCGCCATCGAGTGGTTCACGCTCAGCCCGGGGTCGCCGGGGACCGGGCAGAGCATCGAGGAGCTTCACATCCGTAGCGCCACCGGCATCAACGTGATGGCCATCCTTCGCGGGCACAACGTTATCCACGGGCCCCGTGATGCCGAGAGGTTCGAATCCGGCGACCGGCTGATAGTCGCCGGGCGCCACTCCAGCATGCCGGCCTTCCGGCGGCTGGTTGTCGGCGACTAGACGGGCGAACTAGGTGGGCGATGAGCTAATAGCCCTGGGAGGCGCCTTCCTCGTCGCGGGCCTGCTGGCGCGCATCGGAAGGCGGGTAGGGCTGCCCACAATCCCGTTCTTCATCCTCGCCGGCATCCTCACCGGCCCGAACACTCCCGGCTTCACCCTCATCCAAGAACCCGGCGCCCTCGAGCTGTTCGCGGCGGTCGGGCTGGTTCTCCTCCTGTTCCACCTGGGGCTCGAGTTCTCCCTGGGCGACCTGGTGACCGGCGGACGGTCGCTTGCTCTGGCCGGGGCGATCCAGATCGCGATCCGGGTCGGCGGGGGAATCCTGTTCGGCCTTGGCCTCGGCTGGGGAGTGCGAGAGGCGTTGGTCATCGGCGGGGCGGTCGGCATCTCCTCGTCGGCCATAGCCACCAAGCTGCTCGTGGAGCTCAGGCGCCTGGCCAATCCGGAGACCGGGTTGATCCTCGGGATCATCGTCGTGGAGGACGTCTTCGTGGCTCTCTACCTGGCCCTCCTCCAGCCGATCCTCGGCGGAGGAGAGGGCATAGGCGAGTCGGTGATCCTGTTCGCCCGGGCGTTCGCCTTTTTGATCGCTCTCGTGGCGGTAGCCCGGTTCGGCGCCCGGTGGGTGGGACGGCTGGTTCACTCCAACGACGACGAGCTGCTGACGATCCTGTTCATCGGCGTGGCGATCCTGGGCGCCGGGATGGCGGAGGAGCTCGGCGTGTCCGGCGCGATCGGAGCGTTCATGATCGGCATGATCCTGGCGGAAACCAACGTCAAGCACCGGGTGGAGAAGCTGGTGCTGCCCCTGCGTGACGCGTTCGCTGCGGTGTTCTTCTTTGCCTTCGGCCTGACCATCGACCCGGGAGACATTGGAACGATAGGGAGCACGGTTGCTTTTGCTGTGCTGCTCACCATCGTCCTGAACGTCCTGGCGGGTTCGTTGACCGCCCGCCTCTACCGCTTCAACCGCCTGGCCGCGGCCAACATCAGCCTCACCGTCCTCGGACGGGGGGAGTTCTCGCTGATCCTGGCGACCTTCGCCGCGGCGGCCGGGCTGGACCCGAGGATCGGTCCCTTCGTGGCGCTCTACGTCCTGGCGCTGGCCATCATGGGCCCCCTCTTCGCCTCCCGATCCGGCGTACTTGCCGCCTGGCTGCCGGCCGGGTTCTTCAAGGTCGGGGGCCCCCCGAGGGTGGCGAGAACCAGCGCCGACTCCGTTTTGGCGACCCGGCTGGCCGCCCGCCGGGCCGAGGACGACGACGCCCCCACTCTGGTGGGCCGGCTGGCCGACCGGTTGGGCCGGTCATGGGAGGACCTCAAAGGGAGGTGGAGCGGCGGCCAGAGCGGGACCGGGCGGCTGGCTCTCCCGCTGGCAATCTTCGCCGGCGTCGTGGCCCTCGGGATCCTCGGCTACCTTCTGAGCGGGTTCACGCTGGGCCAGTCGCTGTCGCTGGCATGGGCCGACGTCAGCCCGGCGGACCCCTTCGTCGAGCTGAGGGGCGGCCCCCGCTACCTCGCCCTGACCATCACCGCGCTGGGATCCATCGCCCTCCTGGCGGTTATCGTCACAGCCCTTAGCATTGCGTCCGAGGGCGGCCTGGGGCTCTCGTCTAGGAGGCGCCGAATGGAAGAACGAATCGAACGTCTGAGCGACCACTACATAGTCTGCGCCTACGGGCGGGTGGGCCGGGCGGCCGCCCGCGAGCTGGAGAAGGAGGGCGTTCCCTTCGTCGCGATCGACAACAAAGAGGACGTCGAGGCCCAGATGCGTAAGGACGGCGTCCTCTACATCGTCGGCGACCCGACGTCGGAGCCGGTTCTGCTGCAGGCGGGCATCGAGAAGGCCCGGGGCATCGTCTGCGCCGTGGACTCCGACGCCACCAACGTCTACGTCACCCTGACCGCCCGGTCGCTCAACCCCGACATCTACATCGTCGCCCGGGCCAGCTCTCCCGAGACCCCGGCGCGCCTGCAGCGAGCCGGCGCCAACCGGGTGATCTCGCCCTACCGTTCCAGCGGCCGGCAGATGGCCCTGCTGGTCCTCCGCCCCCGGGTGGTCGACTCGCTCGAGGTCCTGGGGCGCCGCCTCGAAGAGGTGGCCGTCGAGCCCGGGTCGCACCTGGTCGGCCAGACCGTGGCACTCGCCTGCGGAGCGGCGGTTCCTCTGTTGATACACAGGTCCGGCGGTGAGACGATCACCCACCCCGGCCCCGATGTGCTCGTGGAGGAGGGTGACCGGATCCTCGCCTGGGGCGCCGACGCCGATCTGAGGCCGATGGAAAGCTCTCGTTGAGCCTGCTGGAGGCGCTGGTCCTCGGCATCGTCCAGGGCCTGACCGAGTTTCTCCCCATATCGTCATCCGCCCACCTGGTGCTGGTCCCCGAGCTGCTGGGCTGGGAGCAGCCGAGCCTTCCCTACGTGGTGCTGCTCCACGCCGGCACCCTGCTGGCACTTCTGGTCTACTTCCGCAACGAGCTCATCGAGACACTGCGGGGCATGCTGCACCCCGGCCCTGCCCGGCGGTTCATCCTGCTTTTGATCGCCGGCACCCTGCCGGCGGCGATCATCGGAGTGGCGTTCGAGGAGCAGTTGGAGGACAGCTTCGGGGAGCCTTTTCAGGTGGCCCTGCAGCTGATTGCCACCGGCTTCATCCTGGTGGCCATCGAGGTGCTGATACGGCGCAGGCCCGCACCGGCCGAGGAGCCGGAGGACCTGACCGGCCTGGACGGCCTGGCCGGCCAGCTATCGCCCGCCAAAGCGGCTGCGGTGGGCGCTGCGCAGGCCTTCGCGATCGTCCCGGGCATCTCCCGCTCCGGTGCGACCATAGCGGCCGGCCTGCTCGCCGGCCTGTCCCGGGCGCAGGCGGCCCGGTTCTCGTTCCTGCTGTCGATCCCGATCTTGTTCGGGACCACGCTGTTCAAGGTGCCGGACCTGGCCGGCGAGAGCGTGGGCACGTCCGCCCTGGTGGTGGGGTTTGTCGCCTCCCTGGTCACCGGCTACCTCGCCATCGCCGGAACGATCAGCTTCCTCCAGCGCCGCGGGCTGTTGAGTTTTGCCGCCTACTGCATCCTGGCGGGCGCAGTTGCCGCCGTTCTCCTCAGGTGAGCAGCCGGAAAAAGGGCTTTAGGCTTCCGGCAATCTGCCGATAGTTAGGGCGTAGAAAGTTCCGGCAGAGTTCCGGCAAGGAATGATCCCCAAGTTTGGGGATCGCTCGAAGGGTAGCCCCCGCCTCCCGATAAAGCGATCCTTCGAAACCCGGTGCGGCAGCGCTCGCCTTGGTCCCCGCCCAGGCTGTAGCCCTGCCGCTTTCGGGCGTCCGGATGTGACGACTCCCCACTTTACGTGGCATTTGGTGCTTTAAAAGGCGCCCGTTCTGGGAACAATCCCTTCAGTCGAAATCACGGCTCAAGGAGGTTTTATGAACTGGCTCCAAACCATTCTGACGCTGGCGGCCAGCGGGCTGCTCGTCGGAGGTCTCGCCCGGATTCTCCTTCCCGGCAGGGAGACTATCGGAATCTTCGGGACCATTCTCGCCGGACTGGCCGGGTCCTTCATCGGAGGCCTGATCGTCACCTATCTTCTCGGCAACACGAACTTCTGGCTGACTCTGGCCGTCTCGGTTGCCTGCGCGGTTGTTTTCATCCTCCCGTTCCGGCTTTACATGGCCCAGGCCGTTGTCGTGCCCGGACCCGGCGTGCGCCGTGGATTCTGGGGCGCCCGCAGCGTCGACCCCGCGTACGACGCAGGCTACCGCCGGCCGTTCTGGAGCCGCCGCAGCGTCGACCCTGCGTACGACGCAGGCTACGACCCGGGCTACCGCCGGCCGTTCTGGAGCCGCCGCCGCACGCTTCTCTAGGCGGCTCCAAAGCCAAAAAAGGCGGGCTCCGAAAGGAGCCCGCTTTTTTTTCGCGAGACCGGGGCTTCGATTGGATTAGAAGGTTTGTGGGGAGTACACTGAAACGACGAAGGCTCGGTACTTTTGGAAAAGTTTCGCTGGTAGGAACCTCTGGACTTGCTTTCCAGCCTACCTCCAACTTTCAGCAAACCATGACCGGGCCTTCGGCGCGTCCGGCCTGAAGTTCGTGGGCCTAGTTGTCGGCGTCCCGCTCCAGACGGCGCTGCCGGCGTCGCTCCTCCCTGCTGTCCTCCAACAGATCTCGGGCGCTCGGAGGTTCCGGCTGGTTGTCCTGGAATATCGAGCAGAACGGAAAACACGGGGGGAAGTTCAGCTCGAAGTCGGGGACCCACTCGAACTCCTCCACGACCTGGGGCGGCGGGCGGTGGCTGATGACCTCGCCGGTGAGCTCGGGTTTGGTGAACTTGGTTGCGGGTTTGCCTTCCAGCGCCTTGTTCATGAAGTTCTTCCAGATCGTCGCAGGGAACGAACCTCCGGTTACCGACCTACCCCGAACCGAGCTCATAACCGGGATGTGCCCCTGGGGGTCGGGGGCGAATCCCATCCAGACGACAGCAGTGAGCTCGGGCGTGTAGCCGGCGAACCAGGCGTCCTGGAAGTTCTCGGTCGTGCCTGTCTTGCCGGCCGCCGGCTTGCCGATTTTGGCCCCGGTGCCGGTTCCCGACTGGATGTTCTGCTCCAACACGTAGTTGACGGTGTCGGCAACGTTGGGGTCCATGACCGCAGTGACCGCCGGCAGCCGTTCGGCCACCACCGCGCCGCCGGGCCTGGTGATCTTGGTGATGACCATCGGGGTGGGGCGCTTCCCCCGCTGGGCGAAGGTAGTGTAGGCGCCCGCCATCTCCAACGGGGTGACGTCCGAGGTCCCGAGGGCCAGGGCGCAGCCGGCGTCGGTCGGGGGGATTGCGATGCCGGTCTTCGCTGCAACCTCGATGAACTTCTGCGGGGCGACCACCTCGTCCATCATCCGGGCGTAGATGGTGTTCACGGAGTTCGTGGTCGCCTGGATCACGTCGAGGTATCCGTACCCCGCGTTGCTGTAGTTGGAGACCTTCCACGGCTCGGAGCCGTTGCGGCAGCGATCGGAGTTGATCGTGACGCTGGAGCTTCCGGAGAACGTCGAGTGGACCGATTTGCCCTCCTCCAGGAAGGCGGCCAGGGTGAAGGTCTTGAAGGCCGACCCTGCCGGCCGGCCCCCGCCTGTGCCGTTGACGTCCGCGGCGAAGTTGAAGCCCCGGGCCCGATCCAGCGAGTCGACGTCCCGCCCTCCGACCATCGCCCGGACCCGGCCCTGCGGGTCCATTGCCACCAGGGCGGCCTCGGGGTCGGTGGGACGGTTGAGCACCGTGCGAACCGCCGCCTCGGCGGCCTTCTGCATCCCGGGGTCGAGGGTGGTCTCGACCACCAGGCCCCCTCGCAGGATGTCCTCGTCGGTCATCTGGAACTCGGAACGGAGCAGGCGGCGCACGTACTCGACGAAGTAGCCGGCCTCCGCCGAGTCGACCTCCACCGACAGGCCCGGCTTGAACTGCGCGACCAGGTCCTCCGCCTTGGCCGCCCCCGCCACGTTGGGGGGCATGAGGTTGAGCCCAACCAGTTGGTCGATGACCTGGTTACGCAGAGCGAGCGCTTTCGCCGCATCCTCGTCGATCTGGTAGCGCTCGGGCGCCCGGATCAAGCCGGCCAGGTAAGCCGCCTGACCCGGCGTCACGTCGGCTGCGGAGACCTTGAAGTAGGTGCGAGCCGCCGCCTCGGCGCCGTACGCGCCCCGGCCGAAGTAGACGGTGTTGAGGTAGTGCTCCAGGATCTCGTCCTTGGACGACTGCCGCTCCAGCTTCACGGCCCAGAAGGCCTCTTTCAGCTTGCGGGTGAAGGTCCGGTCGGTCCCGATCGAGGGAAACGCATGGCGTACGTACTGCTGGGTGATGGTCGAGCCGCCCTGGACGATCTGGCCGCCCTCCCAGTTGGCCCTCGCCGCCCTGATCGTCCCCCGCAGGCTGAAGCCGGAGTGGTCGAAGAAGGTCCGGTCCTCCACGGAGACGACCGCAAGCTTTAAGTTGTGGGAGATCTGGCTGAGAGGGACCACCGTCCGGTTCTCCTCCCCGTGCAGGGTGCCGATGACCTCACCGTTGGAGGCGAGCACCCGTGAGGACTGGGCCGACGGCGGGATCTCGGGGATCGGCAGGCCGGCAAGCCAGATCAACACTCCTGCCCCGGCCGTTGCCAGGACTCCGAGGGACGCAAGCGCCCACTTGAACCGGGCCAAGTCGGCCACCCTGGGCCACCTGATGTCAACCACCGACACTCCGACCTTAGGTGTTAGTCGCCAGCGGGCGGGGGGTCCAGCGGCTCGGCGGGAACGGCTTCGGCCGGGGCCGGGGGTAGGAAGTCGGGCGACAGGGCCGCGATATCCCCAAGGGTCGCCGGGGCGGTCCCGCCGGGTCCCATCGCAAGGTTCGAGCCCCCCGCCGGTTTTAGGTCCGGGCTTACCCGGAGGCCCATGTTCCCAAGGGCCGAGAGCAGGTCCTCGTGCGCCTTCTTCTTTTGAAACTCGGCCATGGCGGCCTCCTGTTCGTGGTGGTTCAAGTGTATGCCCTGGGCCGTGCGCAATATAGTTCCGTAAGCGATCGTGGAGGGGCGTATGCGAGCAAGACTGATGTTGTGCCTGACGTTGCTGCTGGCCGTTGCATGCGGCCCCACCGAGGATCCGGAGCCGGAGCCGACATCGCCCGAACCGACGACCTCGGAACCGTCCCCCCAGGCCGAGACGGTCAAGATCTTTCTCGCCCGCCCGGGAGCCGGGGAGTGCGACGACGTGGTGGCGGTCGACCGGGAGGTCGGAGGCAGGCCGACACTCAGGACCGGCATGGAGCAGCTCTTGGCCGGCCCGACCGAACAGGAGATGGCGGAGGGCCTCGGAGGCTGGTTCTCCGAGTCGACCAAGGACATGCTGATCTCGGCCGAGCGTGAAGGCGACGTGGCCCGGGTCGACTTCAAGGACCTGCGGGAAGTGATCCCCAACGCCTCGTCGTCGTGCGGCAGCGCCGGCCTGCTGGCGCAGCTGGACTCCACCGCGAAGCAGTTCGGCGCCACCCAGACGCTGTACTCGATCAACGGGGACACCGACACCTTCTACAACTGGCTGCAGCTCAGCACACCCGAGGCATAACCCGGGAGACCGGGGCGGGAGAGTCCACATCCCACCCCGGGCGAGTTTTCCCGGTGGAACGGTGCCTAGTGCGGGTAGGACGCAGCGGCCTGGTTGACCCGCTCGACGCCGGCTACGAATGCGATGCCGGCGACCACGTGCATGGCGGACAGCACCAGCTTCGTGGAGACCGGTGAGTCGAGTGCCAGCGGGCTGATGAACGAGAGCAGCGTCAGTACGACGGCCGCCCCCTGAACCCACCTGAGACTCACCGATAGGCGTGCTGCCAGAGCGGCCGCTGCCGCGCCGAGCATCAACGGAACGACGGACATCAGCGACACCTGTACGATGCCGACCTCGACGATCCGCCCCTGCATGTCCGGGACGAAGAACTCCGCACCGGCCGCCTTGGCGGTGAGGAGGATGACGACGTTGACTACAGCCGTCGCCAGAGCCGCCACCGCGCCGACCTTCCATATCTGGCTCCCGGCCACGCGGTCTGCAGCTGCGGGTACCTCGTGGTCTGCGACCCTGCTTGCCATAGTTGACCCCCTCAAAGGTTTTCCACCTCAACGAATAAAAACATGATGCGCCCGATAGTTGAGACTGTCAAGTATCGAGGATGTAGAGTAATCTGGAGGCATGGCAAAGCGGAACGACGACGCTCACGACATCGCCGGTCTCCTGTTCTGGGTGACCGAGCAGGCCCGCATGGGCTGCGACCGGGCCGCCGAGGAGAACGACATGACGGGCGCCCAGGTTCGTGCTCTGCTCAGCCTGGACGAGCCCTCCCCGATGAGCAGCCTGGCCGGCCACATGGGTTGCGACGCATCGAACGTCACCGGCATAGCCGACCGGCTCGAGGCCAGGGGCCTGATCCGCAGGGAGACCGGGACCGACCGGCGCATCAAGCTGCTGGCGCTGACCCCCGAGGGGGAGAAGGTGCGCGATCAGGTCAGGAAGCGGTTGTCGGAGACCTCACCGGCCGGCAGCCTTTCCGATGCCGAGCGGCGGACGCTGAAAGAGCTGCTGGTAAAGATGTCCGAGTCCAAGGAACAGCCCACCCCTGATCATCAGCCGGGCTAGCACGTCCGGCCGGTTACTCTTAAGAGAGCAAAGGCCGCACGGGCCATTAAATTCGCAGCACAACTAGGATCTATGCAGAGGGAGGCCGACAGGCGCTCCGGGAAGGACTGACATGGGTACCGAAGACGAAAGCATCGAAGAGGAAGAGGACGAATTCGACCCCAACGATCCGTTCGGCATCAACAAGCCCCAAAAGCCCCGCGCCGGGAGGAAGATGACGCTGGGCCAGATGGCCAGGGAAAACGCCGTCGTGCGTCGCAAGAGCGGCACCACCGCGGATGGTCGCGAGGCGGTTGACCCCTTCGTAGTCGGTTACGGCAAGCTTGACGACGACAGGGTCGACGAAGAAAGGACCGGCTTCCGGCCGGGATCGTTCTACCGCCCCTTTAACTAAGTCCCCTGATGGGGGCCGGCGCCGGATTTCCGGTGACCGGCCCCCTTTTTTGTTCCAAAAATATGTTTGCCCCGCGGCGGTCGTGGGTACGAAGCCCGGGAGCGTGTTTAACCACTTTCCCTCAACGCACCCTGTGTTGACAGCGCTCGCCTGGACCCTGCAGGGAAGGAGCGAGTATGCCCGCGACGAGCAAGAAATATGACGCGGCGATGATGGCCTGGTACCGAGCCAAGAAGTTCGGGGTAGCCCGCCCGCATTTCGAGGGGAACATCCCAACCTTTGCCGGAGCCACCGGCCTTTCCGCAGACGGCAGCCCACAGGGCGCTCGCACCGTCTAGTCGAGCGCAGCCCCGCCCGAATACCTCTGCCCTAAGAGAGTTCAACCCGAGTTACTTGATAGCTTAGTTTGTCGCGTACAATTGACGTATGGAAACCGACTTTGTCGACGATGCCGTTGAGGGTTGGGCCAAGCAGGTTCCGAAGATCGAAACCTCCGCCTTGGAGATCACCGGCCGCCTCGATCGCATCGCCCGCCACCTGGACCGCAGGGCCACCGAGGCCATGACCGACTCAGGCCTCAGCTGCCGCGATCTCGAGGTCCTAGGAGCGTTGCGCCGGTCCGGCTGCGGCCTGCCCGCCGGGCAGCTCGCCCGGGCGGCGATGTTGACCTCGGGCGGGATGACCGGACAGGCCGACCGGCTTGCCAGCGCAGGCCTGATCGTCCGGCGCCCGGACCCCGACGACCGGCGGACCGTCCTGGTCAGTCTCACGCCCGCGGGCCGGGGAGCTGCCGAGAGCGCGCTCACGGCCTACCTTGGGGCCGGGGAGCAGGCTCTATCGGTTCTCAGTGATGACGAGCAGGAGACGCTGGCCGAGCTGCTACGCAAACTTCTGGTCGGCCTGGAGGGCCCTGCGAAGAAGCCCGAAGTCACTCGGGAGCAGGCCAAGCCCGCCAGGGCCAAAGAACAAAAGAGCCGATTCCAGGCGGAGTAGTTACCGGTTGCACAAAAAAGGCCGCCCTCGGGCGGCCTTTTGATCAGAAGGGTTTTAGGCTGCGACGGCAACCCGGTTCGTCCGGCGAGCCCTGGAGGACTCGATGCCGGCGGCTCCCACGCACGGGGAGAGCGAGCGGCGACCGGCCACGGGTGCTGAGACCACCGTCGGGACCTCGAAACCCTGAGACTTTGCGGACTGCTCACGCATCGTCTGAAGCGCCCGGAGGTACGTCACCCGGGGCAGACGGTAGAAGTTACCGACTCGCCGTGCGCCGTTGAGCCCGTTGAGACCGAGAGTCTGTGCCCACGCCCGGTCGACCATCACGGTGGAACTCCTCGGGGAGAGGTAGGTGGTGCTGTCCATTTGGTGCCTCCTTCGGTTCTGCATTTTTCAAATCTTCACTACTATTAACTTAGTAGCAAGATACTTTATTCCCAGTGACCTGAGGGGCGGCGGGAAGGGAGGAGACGTTGTGGGAGGGGCCCGATGAACGGAGGCCCGGCCGGGTACCGGGGCTTAACCCTTCTCCACCCGGCCGGACCCGCTCGCGCTCTGTTCGACCTGCGGGTCGCCGAGGTACTCGAGGTCTCCCGACCCGCTGAGTTCCGCCTCGAGGCGATCTGACACCGCCACTACTGCGTCGCCGCTTCCGCTGAGCACTGCGGTCACCGTCTCGGCCCGTAGAGCTGAGCCTTCGAAGTTGCCGGATCCGTTCAGGGTGAGGGTCAGCCGGCCGGTGTCTCCCGCCATCTCGATGTCCGTGGACCCGTCGTTTTCGACGGTCAGGGCCCCCCCGGAGATGCCGGTCGCATCGATCGTCCCGCCGCCGGCGGCCCTCAACTCCCTCAGATCGCCGACCTTCACCCGGTAGATAATGGCACCTGCGGCGTTCGGAGCGGTCCCGGCCTCCATCCCCACGGTGAGCCGTCCGCCTGCGACGTCCGTACGGATCAGCGGACGAAGGCCCGCGGGCGCCTCGACGGTCACCGACTCCTCGGAGCCGGTCTGCTCGAGAATCAGCGTCCCCGGCCCCAGGAAGTCCACCGAGTTGACCCCGCTGATCGCCCCGGGTTCGCTCCCCGCTCCGGGTTCCGGCTGCTCGGCGGTTGCCGATTGGGTCGGCGTTGCGGCCGGCGGCGGGTCGTCGTCCCCGGCGGAGACCACCCCGACAATCAGCGCCAGCAGGACGACCGCGCCGGCGGCGGCCCACCAAACGCGGCGATCGGGGACCTTCCGGCGAACAGAAGGGAGGACCTCGGTGCCGCCCGGAGATTCCTTCGGAGCCACTATCGTGTCGCCCTCGCCGCCGGGCGCAGCGGTGCCGCCGAGCGCATCGATCATCTCCTCCGCCGAGCGGAACCTCTCCTCGGGCAGCCGGCGTGTGGCCCTGTCGATGGCGGACGCCAGACCGGGTTCTACGTTGGGAAGCCGGGACCGGACCGAAGGCGTCGGGTCGTCGTTGATCGCCCGGATCAGGCCGAGCGGCGTGTCGGCCTGGAAGGGCCGTTCACCGGTAAGGGCCTCGTAACCGACGATGCCGGTGGAGTACATGTCGCTCTCCGGGCCGGCGGGCAGACCGTTCAGGCGTTCGGGCGCAAGGTAGGTGGCGGTGCCGATGAAGTGCCCGGTCTGGGTGAGGTCCTGCCCGGCGATCTTGGCGATCCCGAAGTCGGCAAGCTTGGCCGTGCCGTCCTCGGTGATCAGGACGTTGGCAGGCTTGACGTCCCGGTGAAGGACCCCGTTGCGGTGGGCGAACGCAAGCGCTTCGAGCATGTCCAGCAGCACCGCCCGGACCCGGTCCTCGGACAGCGGCCCGGCGGCCATCTCGTCGGCCAGAGTCCTGCCGGGAAGGCGCTCCATGACGATGAAGGGGGTGCCGTCGTGTTCGCCGGTGTCGAAGATCCGCACGACCTTCGGGTTGGTCAGCCGGGCCGCGGCCCGGGCCTCGGACTCGAAGCGGGTTCGGATCTCCGGCTGCGAGGCCAGCTGGGAGTTGAGGAGCTTGACCGCAACGGGCCGGTCGAGGCGCAGGTCCCAGCCGTCGTAAACCTCTCCCATGCCCCCCCGGCCGAGCAGCCCCCGAAGCTCGTAGCGGTTTGCGAGGCACACCGGCTCGGCCATCAACCCATCCTAAGTGCCGGGTTCGGCTCCCGGACCGGCCGGCGGAGGCTCGGGCGACTCAAACGGGAAGCCGTCCGGGGTCTGGATCACATCCGGGGTCGGCGACGGCTCCGGCGGGGGGGAGGAAGTCACCTCCGGCCTCGCCGGCTCCGGCGGAGCAGCCGGAACGGGGTCGGGCTCGGCGGCCTGGGATTGGGTGGGGCGGGCGGTGACTGGAGATTTCGTGCGAGCCGGCTGGGGCCTCGGTGAGACCGTGGGGACCACGAAGGGGGTGGGCGCAAGACTCTCGGTGCCGGTGAAGGCCTTGAGGACGGTCCGGGCGACCAGCCGGTTGCCGGCGCCGTTGAGGTGGAGGCCGTCGACCGTCAGAGCCCCGCTTCGTTTCGAAAGGCGTTTGTTTTCCGCCAGGTACCGGGTGAACT
>DASTUJ010000154.1 GCA_035759705.1 Actinomycetota bacterium
GTGGTCTTGGCAATGGCGTCGAACAGCGGGACCAGGTCCACTCCGTCGACCTCGAGATCGGCGGTAGCGGTCCCCTTGCGGGCGTTGGTGTAGATGACGGGGAAGTCGATCTGGTCCTCGTCGGCGTCCAGGTCGATGAAAAGGCTGTAGATCTCGTCCAGGACCTCGGGGATGCGGGCGTCCGGGCGGTCGATCTTGTTGATGACCGGGATCACCGGGATGCGGCGCTCCAGCGCCTTGCGCAGCACGTAGCGGGTCTGGGGAAGGGGGCCCTCGGAGGCGTCGACCAGCAGCAGGGCCGAGTCGACCATCTGCAGGGTTCGCTCCACCTCTCCGCCGAAGTCGGCGTGGCCGGGGGTGTCGCAGATGTTGATGTGAAGGCCTTCGTACTTGATGGCGGTCTGCTTGGCGAGGATGGTGATGCCCCGCTCCCGCTCCTGGTCCATCGAGTCCATGACGCGCTCGACCACCACCTGGTTCTCGCGCCATACGCCAGACTGCTGCAACATGGCGTCTACGAGGGTGGTTTTTCCGTGGTCTACGTGGGCAATGATGGCCACGTTCCGCACGTCTTCACGGACGGCGAGTTTCTTGGTCACTTCAACCAGCGTAACCGGAAAAGTACTTCTCCGGACGATTTGCGCCTGGAAGCTTTGATAAATGGACCGTTATGCGCCCCGAAGCTTAGATATTCGTTATCAGGTCGCCAATCGTTTTGGCCTCCGGCACCAGCTTCCCAAGCAATGAGTCGCTAGCCTCCGCGTTAGTGCATTGGCGGTAACAGTAAGCTTCGCAAAGATTGCAAATCCAAGGTGCGATCCCGCAACAGACGTCCCCGACGGTCGGCTTTGAGTTGTTCTGGACGGACGATCAATAGACGAAGACCCTTAGCCGGAATCTCCCCTTCGCGCCTCAGGTCATAGAGCCGCCGTTGTTGCCCCCGATGCATCCGCTTACCGTCATCACGGAAGGCTTGTCGAAGTGAGCGACTGGTTGATCGTGCTGTAGCTCGCGGTACTCGACTACCAACCGATGGCCCGGGTAGTAGACGTCCACCGGGAGGGTGCGCCTACTTCCGCAAGATTGAGACCGGAAATCCCGAACTGCCTGGCTAGATCATTCGGTTCCACTATCTGGCAACCCTCAGTCGGTCATCGCTTTATGGAAGTGGTCATCCACCCCATCTAAACCAACCGCCGTTCGGTCGCCCACCGGGTCAGCTCGTGGCGGCTGCTCAGCTGCAGCTTGCGCAGCACCGCCGAGACGTGGGTCTCGATGGTCTTCACCGACAGGTGCAGGCGCTTGGCCACCTCCTTATAGGCGTAGCCCCGGGCGATCAACCGCATGACCTCCCGCTCCCGCTGGGTCAGCAGGTCCAGCTCCTCGTCGATCGGCTCCGCTATCTCACCGCCGAAGGCATCCAGCACGAAGCCGGCCAGGCGGGGTGAGAAGACCGCATCGCCCTCGTTGACCCTCCGGATGGCGGCCGACAGGTCGGTCGGTGAGATCGACTTCGTGACGTAGCCCCGGGCGCCCGCCCTGATTACGGCGATCACGTCCTCGGCGGCATCCGACACCGACAGCGCCAGGAAGCGGATCTCCGGGTGGTCCCGGTGGACCGCTTCGAGCACCGCGCGGCCTCCCCCGCCCGGCATGTGGACGTCGAGCAGGACCACATCCGGCTTGGAGGCGACGATCTCCGCGGCCGCCACGGCCGGCTCCCCGGCGGTGCCGACGATCTCGAACTCCTCCCCCAGTTCGGTGCGGACCCCGGACAGGAACAGCCGGTGGTCGTCGACCAGAAAAACCTTGATCCGTGCCTCGCTCATTTGGACCTCGCCATCGTCAGTTGAACCTCGGTTCCACCGCCCGGCTCGGTGGTGATCAGCGCCGACCCGCCGGAGCGTTCCATCCTGCCCCGGATCGACTCTGCAATTCCCCTGCGGTCCGGCGCCACGGCCGCCGGGTCGAAGCCGGCGCCGTCGTCCCGGACAAACGTCGTAATGGCGTCCGGCTCCGCCTCCATGTAAACCGAGATCTGGGCAGCCCCCGAATGTTTGGCGGCGTTGACCGTGGCTTCCCGGCAGGCGTCGACCACCGCCTGCATTCGCTCGTCCATCGGCGCGTCGCCGACCGTGACCACCTCGATGGGGACCTTGAACTGAAGCTCGACCGCCGACGCGGCCTCCTCGATTGCCCCGGACAGCATCTCGTCCCGGTGGGTCGGCGTCCCGTTCAGCCAGGCCCGGAGCTCGCGCTCCTGGTTCCGGGCCAGGGCGACCATCTCCTTGGCCTGGTCGGTGCGCTGGATCAGCGCCAGAGTCTGGAGGACCGAGTCGTGCAGGTGCGCCGCCATGTCGGCCCGCTCCTCCGACCGGATGCGCTCCCGCCGCTCCTCGGTCAACTGGCGCAGAAGCCGCCAGCCCCAGGGCCCGAAGATGATCCCCAGGCCGGCCATTGTGGCGGCGACGGCAAAGACGATGCCCGGGGCGGCCTCCAGGGCGTTCGTGCGCTGAAGGAACAGCAGGATGCCGCCGCCGAAGAACAGCGCCCCGGCCCCCAGTCGCAGTCTCCCCACCCGGTCGGTGGCGCCTAGGGTTTCCAGCGGGTTCTCCGGCATCCGGTCGTGGATGTTTCGGCTCCAGCGCTGCCGCTGGCTCTCCGGGCTGGTAAGCCAGATGACCCCGGCGCCCAGGGCGGCGAGGCTGAACGAGGAGGCCAGGGCGTCGCCCAGCCACAGACCGAGCGGCCGGAGCAGGATCATCACGCCGAGGACGATCATCCCCATGGCGACGGCCCTCTGGGTCTTTGGAGGAAGGAAGGCCTTGGAACCGCCCTCAGCCTCCGGGACCAGCACCCAGAGGACGGCGTAGAGGACCACCCCGGCAAGCCCCGAAAGGCTCAGAAGGGCGAACGCGATGCGCACCAGGACCGGGTCCACGCCGAAGCGCTCCCCCAGGCCGCCGGCCACGCCGGCGATGATCCTCTGGTCCGTGCTCCGGTAGAGGCCGTAGTTCCGGAAGCCGCCCTTCGGCGATTCCCGGGGCGGCCGTCCCGGCAGCATGACCTTTTCGCTCTCCATGGTTCCCTCCTGTCGCAAATGATGTTCGCGCACACGGAGCGTGGCCACCATCGGGACTGACCCTGAGAGCAGCCGGTATCCCTAAGGGTTGCAGGGGGGCGGACCCCTATAGACCGCCGGCTCTGTCAGGCGGATCATCGACGCCAGGAGTTCAACGAGATGGAGGCATCACATGGAAACGATCGAACCGGCAGCACCGGGTGCGCCCCGACGGGTGTACCGAAGCAGGACCAATCGATGGATGGCCGGCGTCTGCGGAGGCCTGGCGGACTACTTCCGGGTCGACGCAACCCTCGTCCGGCTGCTGTTCGTCCTCCTGACGATCTGCGGCGGCATCGGCATCCCGATGTACGTGCTGGCCTGGCTGATCATCCCCCAGGAGGGGGAGCTCGACTCCATCGGCGAGCGCATGCTCGGCCGCACCAACCAGACCGTGACGGCACCGCCGAACGGTAACTAGTCGAACAATGAACAACGAGGGGGAGGAAAAGGTGGACGCAGCAACCAACGGCGGGATCGGCCCGGAGCCGGCGCCGGCAGCAGCAGGCCCGCAGGTCATCCGAAAGCAGCTGACCCGCAGCAGGACATCGAGGATGTTCGCCGGGGTGTGCGGGGGAATGGGAGAGTACTTCGGCGTCGACCCGATCCTGGTCCGCCTCGCCTTCGCCGTCCTGGCGCTGCTCGGCGGCGCCGGAGTGGGGCTCTACCTGGCGGCTTGGCTGTTGATCCCCCTCGAGGGCGAGGCCCACTCCGTGGGCGAGGAGGCGATGACCAAGGCCACCGCATACGTCAACCGGGAGATGGGCGGCGACAAGGACCTGTCGTGGCTCTGGATCACCTTGCTGGTGATCGGCGGCCTGATAGTCATCTCGAATCTAGGGAGCATGGGCTGGTACGACGGCGCATGGTTCTGGGCGATCCTGCTGATCGCCGGAGGCGTCTGGTTGTACCGCCAGGACACCTACGGTCCCCGCACCCCGCCGGACCCGGCGCCCGACCGGCCGGTTGATCCAACCATGACTGCGGCAACCGCTTCGGCTACCTCGGCCACCACGGCGGTCCAGCCCGGCTACGTGGCCCGGCCCGCTCCGAAGGTGCGTCCGGTCAAGGTGAAGCGCTACTACCGCTCACGCCTTGGTCGCTACACCTTCGCCACGGCGCTGATCGTTCTAGGGACCCTGGCTACCTTCGACAACGCCGGCACCATCGACCTCAGCCCCGGCCAGTACGCCGCAGCTGCGTTGATCACCGCCGGCGCCGGCCTGCTCGTCGGAACGGTTTTCGGAAGGGCGCGAAGCCTGATCTTCTGGGGCCTGCTCCTGGTCCCCTTCGTACTGTTCGCCGACACCACCGACATTCCGTTCGACCAGGGCACCGGGGAGAGGGTATACACGCCCGCCACGGCTGATGAGATCGCCGACAGCCACGAGCTGTTCGCCGGGCACATGGTCTTCCAGCTCGACGACGTGGAGTGGGACTCCGAGCCGGTGACCATCGATGCCAGGGTGTTCATGGGCCAGATGGAGGTCTTCGTCCCCCGGGGCGTCGACGTGCGGTTTGAGGGCCACGCCGAGATGGGGGGACTTCACTTCTTCGATATCCACCGCACCGGCGCCGACGTGAACCTGAACGTCGACGAGGACACCGGCGGCGGACCGGAGCTAATCCTTAACACCGACGTCTTCATGGGTGAGGTCGTCGTGCACCGTACCGAGGAGCAGGCAAAGGAGCTGTCATGAAGTCACACCCGTTCGATGCGGTATCGATGGTCTTCGGCGTTATCTTCGCCGGCATCGGGGCTTTGTTCCTCATGGGCAACGATGTCGGAGACCTGGTGACCAGGTTCTGGCCGGCTGCGGTGGTCATGCTGGGCCTGGCGATGTTGTTCTCCGCCCGCAGGGAGGAGGCGCCCGCAGTCACGTACCAGCCCAACATGCAGGCGTGGAGTCCCCCTACTCCGGCCCCAGTTGCACCGGTCCGTCCGGCCGAGGCGGCCGGGCCGGCGCCGGGTGTTGCCGAGCCGATCGTCCCCCCGGTGGTGGCGCCCCCGGCTCAGCTTCCCGAGGCGGAGGTCACGCTGGAGGAGAGTCCGTCCCCGAAGCCCGCCGAGTAACACGGTTCTCCCCGCCGGAATCGGGGAACAAGCACGGCATGGGCGGCAAACCAGAGGTATCGATATCGACGTACCCGGGCGGGCCGCTGCTCGTCCGGGGGGACTACGTCGTGAAGGACGGCAGCGGCAAGGAGATCCCCGCCAAAAGGCGGACGGTGGCGTTGTGCTGCTGCGGAGAGTCGTCGATCAAACCCTGGTGCGACGGGACCCACAAATCCCTGGAGACCGGCGACGGCTGCTCCCTGCCTGAGGAATAGCCGGCTAGGGGTGGCGCAAGGAGGTCCGGCCCGCTGCCCAGCAGTCCAGGACGTAGGCCGAGAACCTGGCGTCGAGCCCGGCACAGGCCCGGGCGCCGAACAGGATCATCGGAGCCATCTCGGGCTCCTGGGCCTCCAGGCCCCCCGCCAGGTCGTGCGCGGCGATGACCTCGTGGACCGAGTCGGCCTCGACGTGCTCGTCGTAGAACTCGGTGGCCTCCGCAGGGATCCCCAACCGCCGGGCGCCCTTTCCGTAGCTGCGGTTGGGTTGCGATGAGGTCATCTCGAAGATCGCCAGGTGACCGACGGTGGCCGCCCGGAGCCGCCGGTGCAGGCCGAACAGAGACATCAGGTTGACCGTCGCAAGCGTCACGCCGGGGATCCGCTCCAGGTAGGCGCCGTACGTCCCCTCGAGGCCGAGGGCAACCATCGTCTTGCGGAACAGCTCCGCGTGCATCCTGTCGGCCTGGCCCCCGCCATATTCGTCGGTTTGGATCTCGACCATCGCCGCCTTCGCCTTGCCGTCCAGGCGTGGGATCGTCCAGGTGTGCGGGTCTGCCTCCTTGAGCTGGTAGGCGGATCGGTGGATGACGAACTCCAGGAACTCTTCGTAATTCGCCTTGTCGCGGATGTAGCCCGACAGGCTGGGACCCTGGGTCGACCGTGCGATCCCCTTGATGGTGGAGACCACGGGCTCGTCGCCGCCGGTCATGAAGTTTTCGATCAGGGCTTCCTCGAAGGGGCGTTCCAACCGGTTGCGGAAGGCGATCAGTCCGGGCTCCCACTCCCAACGGGGGTCTACTCCGGCGAACCCGCGGTAATGAAGCTCGTAGCAGACGTAAAGGGCGAGGTGGAGGTCGTCGTCGGAAAGCGCGTCGACGGGCAGGTCGAAGCCCAGGTCTATCGAAGAAGGGCCGGCCCGCAGTGCTTCGAACAACCGTTCCGAGATCGGGCCCCTGGCCGAGGGCAGCTTGGACCCCTCGACCGGCTTGACCGGGGCCGGGACTTCGGGGGCTAGGGTCGGATTCATACCGCTACCGTTGTGCCCTGTTGTTAACCGGGTTAAACGTTTTTGCGTGTTCGAGAACAGT
>DASTUJ010000155.1 GCA_035759705.1 Actinomycetota bacterium
AGCCCCAGCATGGCCAGGATCCAGCCGGCGAGGATGATCATGTGCGCCGGCCCGTAGGTCGACGAAAGCACGTGCTCGAGCTGCTCGCTCGGCGGATGGATGGCGAACCCCAGGACCTGCAGGGGGAACGCCGCCAACAACGCCGTTCCACCCATCCTGATCAGCCGATCTGCCGAAAAACCCCGCTTGACCTCTGTTCCCACAACACACCTCCGTGTCCGAAACCGACGGACACCAGCGTGCGCCCGGGGATGTCCCGAGGTCATGAGGCAAGCAGCCCGGCCGGCCGGGAACTATCGAACCTCGGAGCGGCCTTCTAGGACTCGAAGACCTCTTCGTCGTCCAGGGCGTCCTCGGCCGGCGGAGCTTCCTCGCCCTGCAGCTCGGCCAGCGTCATCAGAACGTCCCGCGGCTTGGAGCCCTGCGACGGCCCGACCACTCCCCTCTCCTCCAGGAAGTCCATCAGCCGCCCGGCCCGTGCGAAGCCGACCTTGAGCTTGCGTTGCAGCATCGAGGTCGAGCCCAGCTGGGTCCGGACCACCAGCTCGGTGGCCTGGGTGATCAGCTCCTCGTCGGCGTCGTCCCCGGTGCTGCGGACGCCGGAGCCCTTGGTCTCGGTCCCCGAGCCGACGATGCCCTCCACGTAGTTCACGTTGCGCTGCCTGCGGCACCAGCCGACCAGCGACGCGGTCTCCTTCTCCGAGATGTAGGCGCCCTGCAGGCGGATCGCCCGGGGGGCCGATGCGTGCTTGTAGAGCATGTCGCCCTTGCCGATCAGCCGGTCGGCGCCGCCCTCGTCCAGGATCACGCGGCTGTCCTGCATGCTGGCCGTCGCAAACGCCATGCGGCTGGGGATGTTGGCCTTGATGACGCCGGTGACGACGTCGACCGACGGCCGCTGCGTCGCCACGATCAGGTGGATGCCCACGGCACGTGCCTTCTGGGCGATGCGGCAGATGTAGTCCTCGACCTCACGGGGGGCGACCATCATCAGGTCGGCCAGCTCGTCGACAACGATCAGGTAGTAGGGGAAGGTCGTGCGGGGGGTGCCGTCCTCGAACGGAGGCAGGGCGCCGGCCCGGACCGCCTCGTTGTACATGTCGGTGTGCCGGTAGCCGACGGCGGCCAGCACCTCGTACCGTGCGTCCATCTCCCGGGCGACCCAGCCGAGGGCCTCGGATGCCTTCTTCGGGTTCGTGACCACCGGGGTGAGAAGGTGAGGCACGCCGTTGTAGTTGCTGAGCTCGACCATCTTCGGGTCGATCAGCAGCATCCGGACCTGGTCGGGCCGGGTGCGGAGCAGCAGGGAGCAGAGGACCGCGTTGATGCAGGTCGACTTGCCGGCGCCGGTCGCTCCCGCGATCAGCAGGTGGGGCATGTCGGCCAGGTTGACGACCATCGAGACCCCGGCAATGTCCTTGCCCAGGCCGACGATCAGCGGGTGCTCGGACACGCGGGCCTGCGGGCTGCGCATGACGTCGCCCAGAGTGACGGCAACCCGGTCCTTGTTCGGGACCTCGATGCCGATCGCCGAGCGTCCGGGGATGGGGGCCAGGATGCGGAGGTCGCCGGCCGCCAGGGCGTACCGGATCTCCTTCTCCAGGCTGACCACCCGGTTGACCTTGACGGCCGGACCGAGCTCGATCTCGTAGCGGGTGACGGTCGGGCCGGCGGTGTACCCGGTGACCCGGGCGTCGACCTCGAACTGCTGGAGCGTGTGCTCCAGGGCGGCGACGGTGTCGTCGATCATCCTTTTGGACACCTCGGCCACGTCACCGACCGACAGCAGCGACATCGGCGGGGTCTTGTAGCCCTCCGGGTCGGGGTCGGGGGTGCTGTGGTCGTCCTCGAAGGGGATGGCCTCCGGCTCCTCGAACTCCTGGAACAGCGAGGCCGATACCACCTTGCCCGGATTGGAGACCGGGGCGGGCGGCGGGATGGCGTCGGGGGGCGCTACCGGCCGCGCCTGCGGCACGGTGGCCTTGGGGCTGAGCTCGGCGATCATCTTGTCGGTCTGGCGTTTGGTCACGTCGTTGACCGAACGGCCCATGTGGGCGGCGCCCTTGCCCAGGCCGGCAACCAGCATCTGGACGCCCGAGATCACCCGGGCGGCGGGGGTCTTCGTCAGGACGAGCAGGCCCAGGGATACCAGCAGGATGATCAGCAGCCCGGCCCCCCAAACCGAGAGCAGAGTTTCGGCCGGCCAGGCTACCAGCGCGCCGACGCCGCCGCCCAGGTCGGGCAGCTCGTCCAGCCTCAGGCCCCGGCTGTCGTTTGCAAAGAGCATGTGCATCCAGGCGGCGATGCCGGCGATCGACATGAAGGCGCCGGTGGCGATCCGTCCCGCCTCGCCGGAGTTCTTCTTGTTCATCATCGTGATCGCGACCACGGCCAGAGCCGGCGGCACCCCGAACGAGGCGGAGCCGAAGATCCAGCGCATCCCCCACTCGAGCTGCCGGCCTACCGGGCCTGCGAGGTCGGCGTAGATGCCCAGCCCGCCGAGGATCGCCAGGAACAAAAGGACGATTGCGAAGCCGTCGGTGTTGGGCCCGAAGATCCCGGCCAGCGGCGAAGGCTTCTTCTTGCCCCGCTTGGCGGGTGACGGCCGGCGCGCGGGCGGACGGCCGGACGCAGGGCGCCTGGCTGCCGGTTTGCGGGCGGGGGCGGTTCTGGTGCGGGTGTTCGTTGTTTTCGAGGGGGGCATCCAACCTCCGTACAGCCGGCTTTTCGCCCGGCTGGTGCCTTCCGCGCAGCAGGTTCACGGGCATCCTTCGCCCGGCGCTGGTGCGGTCCGGAACCCATCTTCG
>DASTUJ010000156.1 GCA_035759705.1 Actinomycetota bacterium
GCGGCAAAGTCGATCCAGGGCCTCAGGCGCTTCAGCACCTCGGGGCCCAGCTCTTTGTGCTGCAGGCTCCCCGCGATCAGCTCGGACAGCACCGTCACGTGCCCGGCGGCCAGGTCTTCCCGGTAGATGTCCCTGGCCAGCTGGACGAGGTCCTCGATGGTCTCGGTTTTCTCCAGAAGCGCCTCGTAGCTGGCCATCCGTTGGGCGCTCGTCTTATCCAGAGCCGCCAGGAGCAGGTTCTTGATGTCGCCGAAGTAGTAGTAGATGAGGGCCTGGTTGACCCCGGCGCGGCCGGCGATGGCCCGGGCGGTCGTGCCGCCGTAACCCTCCTGCTTGATGGTGGCGAGTGCCGCCTCCACCAGCCGCTCCTTCGTGCCCTCCATCGGACCCCTTCAAAATCTTAAACAAACGTTTACAACAACTGTTTAAAGTGTACGCCCCAAGGGGTCACCCGTCCACTTGCCGGGTACTATCGGGATATGCCTCGAGTGAACGAAGAGGTCGCTCAGGCTTTCGAAGAACTGGCGGACCTGATGCAGATTGCCGGGGGAGACCGGTTCAAGATCGTCGCCTACCGGCGCGTGGCGGAGGAGGTCCGGGCGCTTGCCCGGGATATCTCCACCCTGGACGACAAGGAGTTGTCGACTCTGCGCGGGGTGGGCAGGGCGACCTCCTCCAAAATCCGGGAGGTACTCAATACCGGGACCATGGCTAAGCTTGAAGATGCCCGCGCGGAGGTCCCGAAGGGCATCCGGGAGATGACGGCGCTGCCGGGGCTGGGGCCGAAAACCGCCCTCCTGCTACACAGCGAGCTCGGGGTGACCAACCTCACCGAGCTCGACCAGGCGATCAAGGAGCAGAGACTGAGAACCATCAAAGGATTAGGCAAAAGGACAGAGGAGAACCTCACCGCCGCACTCCGCCGCTTCAAGGGCAAGGAGGAACGGGCTCCCATCGACGTGGCCCTAAGGGTTGCCGAAGCGCTCCTGGAGGAGCTGCGGCAGTCCGATCTGGTCACCGAAGCCGCCTACTGCGGCAGCCTGCGCAGGGGCAAAGAGACCATCGGCGACCTCGACCTGCTGGCCACCGGGCCCGACCCGGGGGCGATCATGAACCTGTTCACCACCCTGCCGGCCGTAACCGGTGTGCCGGTCAGCGGCTCGACCAAGTCGTCCATCCGCACCCGTGAGGGTCTGCAGGTCGACCTTCGGGTCGTCGCTGCGGACGAGTTCGGCGCGGCTCTGCAGTACTTCACGGGGTCCAAAGAGCACAACGTCCGGGTGCGGGAGATCGCGGTCAAACAGGGCTACAAGCTCTCCGAATACGGGGTGTTCCGGGTGTCGGACAACTCAAAGGTCGCCGGGGCCACCGAAGACGACGTCTACGCCGCCCTGGGCCTGCAGACCCCGCCGGCCCCGATGCGGGAGAACCGGGGCGAGGTCGAGCTCGCGCTGAAGGGGGAGATCCCCGAGCTGGTGCAACTTGCCGACATTCAGGGCGACCTTCACATGCACACCCGGTACTCGGACGGCTCCACGACCGTGCGCGAGATGGCCCGGACCGCAATGGGCCTCGGGCGGAGCTACATCGCGATCACCGACCACCTCGACGCCTGGGTGAAGTCGCACAGCCCGGACACCGTGAAGCTGCAGGCGGAGGAGATCGCCAGGGCGAACGAGGAGTTCGGCGGCCGCATCACGATCCTGCAGGGCGTGGAGGTCGACATCGGCCCCGAGGGAACCCTGGCGCTTCCGGACTCCATCCTGGACCGGGTCGACCTGGTGATCGCCAGCATCCACCGGCGGTACGGCCTGGACGCCGAGGCGATGACCCGCAGGGTGGTCAAGGCGATGCAGCACCCCAAGGTGAACATCTTCGGGCACCCCACCGGGCGGTGGCTGGGGCAGCGGGAAGCCGCCGAGTTCGACCTCGAGCAGGTCTTCGCCGCGGCTAAGGAGAACCAGGTGGCCATGGAGATCAACTCGAACCCGGCCCGACTGGATCTGAAGGACGACCACATCCGACTGGGCAAGGAGTACGGCCTGAGGTTTTCGATCAACACCGACTCGCACAACCCGGGCCACCTGAGCCGGATGCGATTGGGGGTCGGGATGGCGCAGAGGGGCTGGGTGACCGCCCCCGAGGTGATCAACACCCTGCAGGTCGACGAAATTCGGAAAGTCTTCCTCAAAAGCTAGCTTTGGAACGTCTGCCGCCTGAGTTCTTCGAACGCCCCACCCTGCGGGTGGCGGAGTCGCTGGTCGGCCACACCTTATACAGGGACAGCCCGGACGGGCTCGTGGCGGGGCGGCTGGTGGAGGTCGAGGCCTACTGCGGTCCGAACGACCCGAACAGCCACGCCTTCAAGCGCACCCCCCGCAGTTCGATCATGTACGGCCCGCCGGGCGTGCTCTACGTCTATTTCACCTACGGCATGCACCACTGTGCGAACATCGTCTGTGAGAACGACGGGACCGCCGGAGCCGTCCTCATGCGGGCGGTGGAGCCTCTGGAAGGCCTGGATCTGATGGCCGCCCGGCGTGGACTGACCGACCCGAAACTGCTTGCCAAGGGCCCGGGCCGCCTCTGCCAGGCGTTCGGCCTCAGCCGGGAGGACAACGGCACCGACCTGGCCGCCGGCGACGTATGGGTAGGCGCAGAGCGCCGCCTCGAGGGACCGGTCCGCTCGTCGTACCGAATAGGTGTGTGCGCCGCCACCGACTTCCCCTGGCGCTTCTACGAGCCCGGCCCCTGGACCAGCGGCCTCAAGAACCCCCGGGTCCCGGAGCCGGAGTTGGACGTACCCATCGGTTAACCTTCAAACGTGCCTGAAGACATCTTCTCCGAGCTGCAGTGGCGAGGGCTCGTCCACCAGACAACCGACCCCGAGCTGGGCAAGCTGCTGGCCGCCGAACAGTTCGTCCTCTACTGCGGGTTCGACCCGACGGCGGACTCCCTTCACCTCGGAGGCCTGATCCAGCTTCTCGGACTTCGCCGGATGCAGCTGGCCGGACACAAGCCGATCGCCGTCATGGGCGGCGGGACGGGCCTCGTCGGCGATCCGAGCGGCCGGGAGTCCGAGCGATCGCTCCTTGCACCGGCGGTGCTCGAGGCCAACATTGCTGCCATCCGGAAGCAGGCCGAGCGCATCGTCGACTTCAGCCCCGGCGAGTCGCAGGCGACCATGGTCGACAACGCCGACTGGCTGCGGCCCCTCCGATTGACCGACTTCCTCCGCGACATCGGCAAACACTTCAGCGTGAACCAGATGGTCGCCCGGGACTCGGTTCGCAACCGCCTGGAGAACCGGGAGCAGGGGATCTCGTTCACCGAGTTCACCTACATGCTGTTGCAGTCGTACGACTTTCTCCACCTGTTCCAGCAGTTCAACTGCCGGCTGCAGATCGGGGGGAGCGACCAGTGGGGCAACATCACCTACGGCATCGAGCTCATCCGAAAGGTCACCGGCGCCGAGGCGTACGGGCTCACCTCTCCTTTAATCAAGGGGTTGGGCGGGGCGAAGATGGGCAAAAGCGTCGGCGGCAATGTCTGGCTCGACCCGGCGAAGACCAGCCCCTACCGCTTCTACCAGCACTTCATCAACGTCGACGACTCTCAGGTCGGGCAGTTGCTGCGGTTTTTCACCTTCCTGCCCCGCGAGGAGATCGAGGCCCTGGAAGAGCAGGTTCGGGAGGCGCCCCAGCTCCGGGAGGCCCACAGGGCGCTGGCCCGCGAGGTCACCACGCTTGTTCACGGTCCCGATGAGGCGGCGAAGGCGGAGCGGGCGTCCCAGGCCCTGTTCGGGGCCAACATCACCGAGCTGGAGGAGACCGAGCTGCTGGACGTCCTGGCCGACGCTCCGTCGTCCACGCTTCCCCACAGCTCGCTCGGCGAGGGGACGCCGTTGATCGACCTGCTGATCGAGTCGGGCCTCGCCACCTCCCGCAAGACCGCCCGGGAGTTCATCGGCGGGGGCGGCGTCTACATCAACAACACCAGACAGACCGACATCGACCGGGCGGTGGGGGAGGGCGACCTGCTGCACGGCCGCTACGTGGTGCTCCGCCGCGGCAAAAAGAACCACCACCTGGTGAGCTTCGGTTGAGCGACGCGGTTTTCGACAACCTCGACCTGGAGACCCTCCACCGGCTGCACAGCGCCAAGTGGAGGCACTACCCGGACGACGTGATCCCGGCCTGGGTGGCCGAGATGGACTTCCCGGTGGCCGATCCGGTTCGCCGGGCGGTCGAGGCGGTTGCCGAACGCAGCGACTTCGGGTACCCGGCGTCCATCGAGCACACCGGCTTCGCCGACGTGGTCGCGGGCTGGGCCGACCGCTCCTACGGGTGGAAGGTCGACCCCAAGAATGTGGTGATCCTCCCCGACGTGGTGCGGGGCCTTGACGTCGGCCTTCGCATCCTCTCCGAGCCGGGCGACGGAGTCGTCATCCAGCCGCCGGTCTACCCTCCCTTCTTCAGCTCGATCAAGCAGAACGAGCGCAAGGTGGTGGAGAACCCGATGGTTTTCCGGGACGGCCGCTACGAGGTCGACTTCGAAGGGCTGGACGCCGCCATGGCGAACGCCAGCGTCTTCATCCTCTGCAACCCGCAGAACCCAACAGGCCGGTCGTTCAGCCGCTCCGAGCTTGAGGCGATGGCCGAGCTGGCCATCCGGCACGACGTGTCCGTGATCGCCGACGAGGTTCACTCCCCGCTGACCCTGCCCGGGGCGTCGCACACCGTGTTTTCGATGTTGGGTGACGATGTCGCGGCCCGGACCCTGACCGTCACCGCCGCCTCGAAGGCGTGGAACTTCGGCGGGCTCAAATGCGGCTTTGCGGTCGGCGGGTCGACCGAACACGTCGAGAAGCTCAACGCGCTTGGTCACCACGTGGTCGGTGGCGCGAGCATCGTCGGCATCGAGGCGACCGAGGCCGCATTCACCGAGGGCGGGCCCTGGATGGCCCGGGTGGTCGACTACCTGGACGGGAACCGCCGGCTGTTGGGCGAACTGCTGCAGCAGCACCTGCCCGAGGTGGTCTACGCCATGCCCGAGGCCACCTACCTCGCCTGGCTCGACTGCCGCGCCCTCGGCCTGAAGCCGGACCCCCACACGTTCTTCCTGGAGGAGGCCAAGGTCGCTTTCAGCGCCGGCCCGATGTTCGGGACCCAGGGCGAGGGGTTCGTCAGGTTCAACTTCGCCACCTCGAGGGCAATTGTCACCGAGATAGTTCAGCGGATGGCGGCCGCCGTCAAGCGCTCCCGGGAGAGCTAGGCAAAGGCCTACTCAGTGCTGTAGTACCCGGTCAAAACGATGTTCGCATCCACTCGGCCCGTGGTGTTGAAGCGGCGGACCACCCCTCCGAACTGGGTGCCGGCAGCGGCGTACGCCCGGAGGG
>DASTUJ010000157.1 GCA_035759705.1 Actinomycetota bacterium
CGGTCTCGGCCAGCACCCGGGTCTTGCCCATCCGTTTGGTCAGCAGCAACTGGCCCAGGGTGTTGTTGATCTTGTGGGCGCCGGTGAACGCCAGGTCCTCCCGCTTCAGCCAGATGCGGGCGCCGCCGGCCATGTCGGTCAGCCGGGTGGCCAGGTAGAGCGGTGTCGGGCGGCCGATGACCTCTTTGTTCAGGCGGTCCAGCTCGGCGTGGAAATCTGGGTCGGCCCAGGCCTCGACGCGGGCTGCCTCCAGCTGGCGAAGGGCCTCCATGAGGGATTCGGGGACGAAGACGCCGCCGTACTCGCCCCAGCGCCCGCGGCTGTCGGCTGCGGTTGTGGTAGGGGTCATCTACTCAGTGGATTCGGCGCCCAACAGGTCCGCCGCGGCGCGGGCCGGGTCCGCGGCGCGCATGAGGGTCTCGCCGACCAGGATGGCGTCGATGCCCGCCTCCTGCAGGTCCTCCACCTGCTTTCGGGAGGTGATCCCGCTTTCGGCGACCATCGAGACGTCGGTGGGGATCTGGCGCCGCAGCTTGATGGCGAGAGTGGTGTCGACCTCAAAGGTCGAGAGGTTCCGCTGGTTCACCCCCACCAGTTTGGGATCGATGTCGAAGGCGGCGTCCAGCTCGTGGGGGTCGTGAATCTCCACCAGGGCAGTCAGGCCGTAGTCCGAGGCGGCGGCGGCCATCTCGGCGAACAGCCCCTTGTCGGGAAGCCCGGCGACGATGAGCAGGATGGCGTCGGCGCCCCCGGCCCGGGCCTGGACGATCTGGTACGGATCGACCATGAAGTCCTTGCGGAGGATAGGCAGCTTGCAGGCGGCCCGGGCCTTGGCGAGGTCGTCCATCGACCCGTTGAAGAACTGGGGCTCGGTCAGCACCGACATCGCCGAGGCGCCGCCCTGGGCGTAAGCCTCGGCCGCCTGCCCGGGCTCGAAGTCCTCCCGGATGATGCCTTTGGAGGGCGACCGGCGCTTGAACTCGGCGATCAACGAGATGCGCTCGCCCCTCATGGCGGCAAGAAACGGCCTGGTCTGACCCATGGTCTGGGCCTCCCGGTCGAGGTCCCCGAACGACATCTTTCGCTTCTCGTCCTCCACCCGGTCGTAGGTGAATTCGAGGATCCGGTCCAGGTAGGTGCGCACCGCCTCACGATAGCGCGGTTGGTCGGGACGGGCTTTGTTCCGGCATCGCATAGGATCGGCTGCATGGAACACGTAATCATCCGCAAGCTCGAGCACCTCTCCGGCACCCCCACCCAGCCCCGGCTGGAGTACGCGTGCGAGATCCGGGACCGTCCCGGCCCGGTCAACAAGAACGGAGCCTTCGAGGACGAGGACATCTGGGTTCAGCTGGTCGGCGGGCTGATGATCGCCAAGGCCCGGATCAAGCTGTGCTGGTCCGGCGAGTACTCCGACATCCGCGAGATCAAGGCCCGCACCCAGGGCTCGGCTCTGCACGACATGGACAGCTTTTGGAAAGGCCGTCCCCGCTGGGGATACGCCGCAGTGGCGTCGCTGAAGGCTGAGACGTGGATTCCACCTTTCTGGGCCGGGCCGAGGACCTACGGTTACGAGTGGGTGCGCCTGGATGACGACAAGAAGCTCAAGACCTGGCTCGACAAGAAGGACCCGCCTCGCGGCGGGGAGTTCCTGAGGGCCGATTTCGACTCCTGGCTGCGGAGCAAGAAGACCTACTAACCAACCGCGGCGGCACGCAACTACTCCTCCGCCAGCGCCTCGTCGACCGGAACCGACAATCCGGGCAATCCTGCAGACTGCAGGCTTTGACCCGGATAGAGGATCGCAGGAGCCGGATATGTATCACCGGCCAGCACGTGGACTTCAACCCGCTCCGCCTCCAGGTCCACGAACCAGAACTCGGGGACCCCGAATCGCTGGTAGAGATCGAGCTTGCGGACTAGATCCAGCCTGCGGGTCGAGGGCAAAGAGATCTCCACCACGAGATCAGGGGGACCCTGCATGTTCTTGTCCCCGATTCGCTCCAGGTGATCGGCTCGGACGAACATGAGATCCGGTTCCACCACGTTATCCTCGGCGAAATAGACGTCCAGCGGAGCGAAGTACGCCTTCCCTCCCGCTTGGGATGCGTACTCGCGCAGCCTCAAGAACAGGTTGCCAGCAGCTTCCTGGTGCCTGGGGACCGGGGAGGCATGCACTATGAGCTCACCGTCGATGATCTCTCGCCGGACGTTGTCCTCGGGAATGGCCTCCAGATCCGCGTAGGTGTACCGCCGCCCCGCTGCGGGCCCTGCCGAAGCCGAAACTGACATCGGGCACCTCCTCTCATGAGCAAGAAGACTACTCAGCACCGGTGACAGACCAGTCTAGACCTCGTAGACCTGTGATCTTGGTCCACGGGGTCGGTCGAATTAGCAGACCCGGTTCAGCCCTACTATCTCGTAGCGGAAAAACTCGCCCTCGCTCCAACGCTCGTACCGTAGAACCACCCCATCAGTCCTTTGGACGGGATCGTCAATCCGTCAAAGCCGGCGTAGCCGGTGATCTCACCGCCAAAGGGGTGCCAGTCGAACTTGCCCGTGTTAGACGGGTCTCCCCAGCGCTGGAACCACACCGACTCCGGGAGACCGCTTTCGTTGACCCTTGAGGTGTACCTCAACCGGGACGCCGGCGGAGTACAGAGTTGATCCTCCAACTCGGATGACGACATCGCGATCTACGGCTGCCGGGCCATCGCCCACGCGGTCAGGAGCGCCTTCGCCTTGTTCACCGTCTCCAGCCACTCCGTGTGCGGATCGGAGTCCGCCACGATCCCCCCGCCGGCCTGAATGTAGATCTTCCCGCCCACCACGTACGCCGTCCGCAACGCGATGCAGGTGTCGAGGTTCCCCGAGAAGTCGAAGTAGCCCACCACCCCCGAGTACGGTCCCCTCCGGGTTGGCTCCAGCTCGTCGATGATCTCCATCGCCCTGATCTTCGGCGCCCCCGACACGGTTCCCGCCGGGAACGACGCGTACAGCGCATCCAGGCCGGTCTTGCCTTCGCTCAACTCCCCCACCACCTGCGAGGTCATATGCATGATGTGCGAGTACCGCTCGATAACCATGAACTCCTCGACCTCGACGCTGCCGTAGCTGCACACCCGGCCCAGGTCGTTGCGGGCCAGGTCCACCAGCATCACGTGCTCGGCCCGCTCCTTGGGGTCGGCGAACAGGTCGTTGCCCAGCGCCTCGTCCTCCTCCGGCGTGGCCCCGCGGGGACGGGACCCGGCGATAGGGCGCTGCAGAACCCGCCGGCCCTCCACCTTGATCAGGGGCTCCGGGGACGACCCCACCAGCGTGATATCCGGGTGCTTCAGGAAGAACATGTACGGACTCGGGTTGACCAGGCGCAGCGTCCGGTAGACGTCGAACGGGTCGCCCTCCTGAGGCGCGGAGAACCGGTGCGACGGGACCACCTGGAAGATGTCGCCCGCCCGGATGTACTCCTTGGCCTTCTCGACCGCGTCCATGTAGCCCTGCTCGCCGAGCGTGCTCGGAGGCAGGTCAAACTCCGCCTTTTCGACGCCCTTCGGCGTGTAGGTCAGCGGCTCGCCCAGCTTGGCGACCAGCTCCCTGGCCCGGGCGATCGCATGGTCGTAGGTGTCCTCGCCGACCACGTTGGCGACGACGGTCAGCCGCTGGCGCAGGTGG
>DASTUJ010000158.1 GCA_035759705.1 Actinomycetota bacterium
TCGAAGAACAGGTTGCAGACGGTCCGGCCTCTCAGAGCCGGCACCTTCTTGATGGTCCGGGTGCCGACCTCACCGAACGAGTCGGCGGTCTTGAGGACGAGGTCTATCTGGTCGGTGCTCAGCTGGTCGATGGAGAGCAGGTGCTTGATCATCATTGAGTCTCTGTAGCCTCCCCCAGTACTCGGGGGTCGTAGACGACAACTGAGTCGACCCCGTCGGTCTCCTTTACATGGACCCGCACCTCCTGCGCCTTGGAGGTGGGGATGTTCTTGCCGATGAAATCGGCCCTGATGGGAAGTTCCCGGTGGCCCCGGTCGACCAGAACCGCCAGGCGAACCAGGCGGGGCCTCCCGAAGTCAACGAGTGCGTCGATCGCCGCCCGTACCGTGCGGCCGGTGTACAGCACGTCGTCCACCAGGACGACGGTCTTGTCGTTCATGTCGAACGGAAAGTCGGTGGTGGAGATCTCCTGGGGGGCACGGATGCCGACGTCGTCCCGGTAGAACGAGATGTCCAGCTCTCCGACGGGCGGGGCGGTCTTCTCGATCTCGGCGATGCGCTTGGCGACCCGGTAGGCCAGCGGCACGCCCCGTTTGTGGATGCCCACCAGAACCAGCTCACCGGTGCCCCGGTTGGACTCCACGATCTCGTGCGCCATGCGGACGAGAGCCCGCTTCACGTCCAGGTCGTCGAGGACGACCCAAGCCCGGCCGGTTTCATCGCCTCCGCCGACCGCGGGGGCCGGGACGGGTTCGGAAGGTGTGTGGGCGTTCAAAAAGAAAAGCCGCCCCAGGAGTTGGGTGCGGCGGCGTGGTTACAGCTCAGTTGAAGCTCTCCTTTCTGGCCTCTCGGGACCAGTCTTAAAGGTTGAGCGAAGCGTTGCGGTGCTGCTGGGAAGTCTCAGCTTCGTTGCGGACTAGCTTACACCCCCCGAGCGTGGCCCGGTGGCGGTTACACCCTCACAAATCCTCGGAAGCTCTTCGTTTCGTCGTTTCGTCCCGGCGCTCACGCTCGGCTTTCGGCTGGCGCTCGGAGAAGTAACCCAGGACCAGGGTCAACATCGGGACCGCCAGGGCGATGACCAGCAGCTGGACCAGGCCCCGGATGGAGTCGAACTTCTCCTGGCGGAGCTCCCGGTAGGTGGTCACGGCGTCCTCATTGCCGACGACTGCACCCAACTCCTCCAGCGTGGGTGAGCTGGGCTCCACCTCGTTGATGCCGACGAAGAAGATGATGCCGATAAGGATGAGGATACCGACTGCCACGCCGATGCTGATGTAGACCAGCAGGTGGCCGGTCACCATGGAGTCTCCGCTGGGCCTACGATCCCGGCGGTCTTTGGTTGCTACCACGGGCTTCTCGGGCTCTTCGGGGCCATGTCACTCCTTGATCGAGTTACTGGTTGATGCCCGAACCGCATGTTATCAAATCGAATTCTAGACCCCCCGGGCCGTGAGTTCAGCGGATACCGAGCCTAGAAGCCCGTTGACGAAACGGCTCGAGTCCTCTGTCGAGTAGATCTTCGCCAGCTCGACGGCCTCGTTGATCGCCACCGGGGCCGGGACGTCTTCCAGGTACAACATCTCGAACAGGGCCATGCGGAGCAGGTTGCGGTCGATGACCGGCATCCGGTCGATCTTCCAGTCCTTGGCGTGGCTGGAGATCCGTTCGTCCAACTCGGTTGCGTGCTCGGCAACTCCCTTGACCAGCTCGGCTGCGAACGGGAAGCCGGGGTTGGTGGAGTAGCGCTGGAGGATCTCGCCGGTGGGCAGGCTGCGCATCTCCTGCTCGTACAACACATCAAGGGCCAGCTTTCGGGAACCTCTTCGGTGTGCCACCTCAGCCCTTGAGGAACAAAGTTATTTGACCCGCGTGACGTATGCGCCGGTGCGGGTGTCGACTCGAATCGTCTCGCCCTGCTGCAGGAAGAGCGGAACCATGACGGTGGCGCCGGTCTCGACAATTGCGGGCTTGTTGCCGGCGGAGCTGCGGTCGCCCTGCAGGCCGGGGTCGGTCTCGGTCACAACGAGCTCCACGGTGGGGGGAAGGTCTATGCCGATCGGCGTGCCCTGGTACAGCTGAACGACCACTACCTGCTCCTCCTTGAGAAACCCGGCCATGTCGCCCAGGAAGTCCTTCTCGATGGTGATCTGGTCGAACGTCTCGTTGTCCATGAAGATGTACCCGGTTTCGTCGGAGTACAGGTACTGCATCTCACGCTTGTCGAGGCGGGCGAGGTTGACCTTTTCGTCGGCCCGGAAGGTCCTCTCCACCACTGCGCCGTTCTTGATGCTCTTGAGCTTGGTGCGCACCATGGCGCCGCCCTTGCCGGGCTTGTGGTGCTCGTACTTGATGATGCTGTACAGCTCGCCGTCCAGATCCAGGGTCTGGCCGGGCCGCATGTCGTTGGTCGAAATCATCCAAATCCTAACTAGAAGTCGTCATAGAACTATAAGGTCCTTGGGGGCGTTGGACAGGACCTCTAAACCGTCCTCGGTCACTACCGCCAGATCCTCTACACGGACCCCGCCCCAACCTTCAAAGTAGGCTCCGGGTTCGACGGTGATCACGTGTCCGGGCATCAACTGTTCGGTAAAGCCCGACTTGAGGCTGGGCGCCTCGTGTATGTCCAAGCCTACCCCATGCCCCAGCCCGTGCATGAAGGCTTGGGGGTAGCCGGCCTTCTCTATGACCTGGCGGGCGACCTGGTCGACATCCCCGCACGACACCCCCGGTCCGGCGGCCTCCAGGCCGGCCATCTGCGAGGCCAGGACCGTTTCGTAGACGTCTCGGTGGCGGTCGTCGACCGGGCCGATCACCACGGTGCGGGTCATATCCGAGCAGTAGCCGTCGACGACACAGCCGAAGTCGAACAACAGGTAGCGCCCCTTTTCCACAACCCGGTCGGTGGGCCTGGCGTGCGGGAGGGCGCTGCGCTCGGCGGCAGCCACGATTGGGTCGAAGGAGACCCCTTCCGATCCCTTGGACCGCAGGAAGAACTCGAGCTCAAGCGCCAGGTCGAGCTCCCGGACCCCCGGCTTGATCTTGTCGAGGATGAAGGCGAAACCCTCGTCGCCCAGCTGGGCGGCAGCCCGGATGGAGGCGATCTCCTCGGCGTCCTTGATCTTGCGAAGCTCCTCTACCCAGCCCTCGCTGGGGACCAGCTCGGCGCCCTCGAAGTAGCTCATCACCTTGTCCAGGCCGGGCGGCGGCTCCCAGGCGGCGCCTCGGCTGCTGACGGTGACGTGGGTGGCTTCGTAGGCGACTCGGGAGAGCTTTTGTGACTTGGTGAAGCCGTTCAGCTCTTCGACCACCGCCGCATGCGACGGGGCGATGTGGATCTCGGCTTCCTTGAC
>DASTUJ010000159.1 GCA_035759705.1 Actinomycetota bacterium
GCTGGCGCTGACCCGCACCTACCCGCTGATCTCGTCTTTCCAGCCGTCGTACAACATGGCCACCAACCTGGTGCGCAACTACTCCCGGGAGGAGTCTGAGCACCTGCTGAACTCGTCGTTCGCCCAGTACCGGACCGACAAGGACGTGGTTGTGGTGGAGCAGCTGGTCGACCGCAACGACGCCTACCTGGCCTCGTACCGCAAGAAGATGCACTGCGACAAAGGCGACTTCGAGGACTACTGGCGCCTCCGGGAGACCTTTCACCGGCTGACCCAGTCCGTGAAGGCACGGGAGGCCGAGTCGTCCCGCAACCGCATCGAGAAGGCCCTGGCGTCGGCCGCGGCCGGGGAGGTCTGGTCGATCCGCACCTCACGGGTCAACGGCAACGTGGTGGTTGTCGCCACCGAGCCCGCCAGCCGGGGCGGCACCCGGGCGGTCGCCCTGACCGACACCTCGCGGATCATCAAGGTCGGCGCCAACGAGCTGCGGGACACGCCGCAGCTGCAGGGCATCGTGAAGCTCGACAAGGAGTCCTGGGCGACCCTGAGGGCCCGTGGCGGGAGCCGGCTGGACCACGCCCTGCGGCGCAAGATGGCGACCGCCCTCAAGTCCTTCGAGGGAAACGGGTCTGTTGGCAAGGCGGCCCCGTTGGAGGACGACGAGGATGTCGAGCTCGCCCTTGCCCGCACCGCCATGCTCCAGCACCCCTGCCACAGCTGCCCCGACCGGGACCGGCACGCCCAGTGGGCGGAGAGGGCGTCCCGGCTGATCAAGGAGAACGAGTCGCTGCACCGCAAGGTCCAGTCGAAGACCGAGACCCTCTCCCGGCGCTTCCAGCGGATCCTCGGCATCCTCGAGGAGTACGGCTACCTGGACGGGTTCAACCTGACCGACAAGGGCTGGGCGCTGGCCCGCATCTACAACGAGAACGACCTGCTGATTACGGAGACTATCGCCCGGGGCTGGCTGGAGGACCTGGAGCCGTCCGAGCTGGCCGCCCTGCTGAGCGTTTTCGTCTACGAGAGCCGGGGGCCCGTGGAGGTCGCCGGGCCGCTTCCGAGCGCCGCCAGCAAGTCGGTCTACGGGAAGATCTTCCGCCTCGAGGAACGGATGAAGCGCAGTGAGACCCGGGCGGGCCTGGAGATGATCCGGGGGACCGAGACCGGGTTTGCGATGACGGCCTACCGCTGGTGCCTGGGCGACCCGCTGGAGGACGTGATCGACGAGGACTCCAGCCCGGGCGACTTCATCCGCTCCACCAAGCAGACCATCGACCTGTTGAGGCAGGTCCAGCAGGCGGTCGAACACCCCGAGTTGCGTCGTAAGCTGGGCGAAGCGGTCGAGGCTATGAACCGCGGAGTTGTCGCCTACAGCGGCGTCTCCTGGTAATCGGCGAGAATCTTGCAATGACCTCCCCCTACGGCAAGGCGACGATAGTCGTCGGCCTCACCCCGGCCGGAAAACCGGTGCTCTCCGAGGAGCGGCTGCACGAGCTGATGGGCAAGACCGAGCTGGAGTACGAGATCGAGACCGCGTCCAGGCCCGGCGACTGCACGACCCTGGCCCGGGCCGCCGTGGAGAAGGGCAGCGGCTACCTGATCTGGGTCGGCAGCGACTGGGTCCTGCACGAGGTGGTCAACGGGATCATGGGAGAGACCGGCCCGGTCAACCCGGACCTGGTGATGGCGGGCATCCCGGGGGAGGAGGGGAGCGACTTCCTGAAGACCATGGGAATGGACAACGACCCGGAGGCGGCGGTGCGCCACCTCGAGGGTGAGCCGTTCTTCGGCATCGACGTGGGCCGGATCACCTGGGCGCCGCCGGTCGAGCCGAACTACGGCTACTTCATCAACATGGCGCAGGCCGGGCTGTCCGGGGACATGGCCAAGTGGCGAGGCCGGCTGCCCAAGCGCATGGGCAAGCTGGCCGAGTTGATTGCCTTCTGGGCCAGCCTCGCCGGCTACAAGATCCCCACCGGAGCGGTGAAGCTGGATCGGCGGTCCTACGGAGGCCCGATCGCCAACGTGGTGGTGGCCAACGGCCAGTTCATCCGGGGCGGCGTCCGCCTGGCGCTGAAGGCGCACCCGGGCGACGGCAAACTCGACGTCCTCATCCAGAAGGGCAACAAGCGGGACTTTATCGAGACGATGACCAAGTCGCTGAAGGGGGAGCACCTACCCTCGCCGAAGATCAAGGAGTACCTGGCCTCCCGGGTGGAGGTTGCCGCCAAGTCGGCGCTTCCGGTGGAGGTCGACGGGCGGCTCGGGGGCCACACCCCGGCGATCTTCGAGCTCATCCCGCAAGCCTTCCGGTTGAAGATCTGATGAGCGCCGAGCTGATCGAAGAGATCGAGGCCGCCTTCGGAAAGGTCGAGCTGGGCATCGGCCTGTCGTTGCACCAGGCAAAGGCCATGGACCTGCTCCAGTCGCCCGAGGAGGTGCTGGAGGCCCGGCCCCTGGACACCGAGACCCGCTGGCAGGACATCCCCGACACCAAGGTAGAGGAGTTCCACTACGCTCTGACTTTCCTTGACCCCGAGAGCCTGAGGTTCCACCTGCCGCGGTTCATGGTGTACGCCCTGGAGAACCCCGGCCTGGACTCCCCAGCCGTGGACGCCGCGGTTTACGCCTGCGACTTCGGCGAGGAGATGGAGCAGGACGTCCTGGCGCAGTTCAATGCGATGTCACGCGAGCAGATGGAGACCGTCGCACACTTCCTGGTCCACGTCGCGGAGTCCAAGGACGAGGACTACGACACGATGGTGGCGGCTATCGCCCTGGACACGTTTTGGTTTCAGTTCCTGGACGAACCCCCGGCGCCCGAATAGCCTCCGAGGATCTGGACTCCTAAATTGCCGGTACATATACTGCCCCTCCCCGGACCCGTTCGACCTCAACCTTTAAGGCCTCAAAATGCCCCGCGAACGGCTTCTTAGCAGTACCGGCACCATAAAGGCCGCCACAGGCACCCCCAGGTCGGCACGTAGCTCGGTCACGACCCTGGTCCCCCGCGCCCGGGATGGAGGCCCCATCTCGGCTTCGGATGTAACGCAGCTCCAGCGTCCGATCGGAAACAAGGCGGTGAGCCGGCTCCTGCAGCCAGGCAGCGGAGGATTTCAGCGGCCGACGATCCAGAGGAGATTGCGGGTGGACCCGGAGGCGCTGCCATCCCCGTCGGGGAAGGCCAAAGCCGACGAAAGCACCTATACGCTGATTCACGCCGCGCTCAAGGCCTATCACAACGTGCCGAGAACATACGATTCGGCGGCCGAGAAGAGGCAGTATTCCCTCGACCGGGTCTCGTGGCTGGAAACCCTGGACGACCTTTGTAGGAAATGGTTGAAAGAACACCCCGCCGGCGAGCTCCGGCTGCTTCCCGGAAAGAAGGCCAAGGATGCGGCAAAGAGGCAGGCCGTCCAGACCTTGCTCAATGAAGTGACCAAGGATCTTGTATTCAGCGGAACGTTCCATGGCGGCAGTAGCGAGAAGAAGAAGGAGATGGCGAATGCCCTGATCGCCAGCCCGGGATCCCACAAATTCGCCATGATAAAAAGCGCGCGTAAACAGCTGCTGACCACCCAGACGCCCGAGCAGAAGCAGGCAATCGTTGCCGGGTTGGCGCCGGGGGAGCAGGAGCTTCTGAATGCCTACAAGGACGCGAGGGAAAACCGGGGCCTCCTGTCCAAGGAGGTAAAGGCGATCGGCGCCTACACGGACGACCAGTTCCGGTTGATGAACCCCACGGGAGCCGGCGGAGGCGGCTGGCTAACAAGCCAGATGGCTAAAAAGGGCAAACAAACCGACGAGCCGTCCGTAGCGAAAGCGCTCGAGGTGAACAAGGCAATCAACGAGGTTGCCACGACGGGACTGCGGAAGCTGCCGCCCTGGAAACAGGACAGGACAATCTTCCGGGGTGAGACCTTTCCCAGCGAGGAAGCCATGAAGTTTGAGAAGGGTTTCGTGAAGACCTACCCTCACTTCGTCAGCACCAGCCAGGCAGTGGAAGTCGCCCGCACCCAGGCCAACGACAACAAGGACGATGCTCGGCCTATCAAGGTCATCTGGCACATCATGGAGTCATCCGGAGGCAGAGACATAATGGAGCTTTCCACAACCACGGAAAAGGAGATTCTTTTCCCGCCGGGGACGAAGTTCACGATCCTCGGCATGCAGAAAACCAGACGAGGGCTTGCCAAAGCCGATCACATGGAGGTGCAGGTCAAGGTCGAGGCACCTGAGGGATTCTGAGGTCGGCGCAGCTGGAGGCTGGGTGTGGCACGAAAGCTGCTGTTTGTTCTGGGAGGCGTGATCGTGTTGGGCCTGGTCGCCGCGGTGCTGCTCGTCCGGCAGGACCCGGTTTCGCCAAAAGCTGAACCGAGCACACCACCCTCGCCATCGATTGGCTCGGTGCTGCCGGAGCTCTCCGACTTTGTCGAGAAAGCACGCGGGCTCGAGTTCCGCGACGAGGTTAGGCCGAGGGTCCTTTCGGAACCTGAGTTCCAGGAGGAGCTAAGGAAGCTGGCGGGTCCCCCGGACTCCGGCCGGGTGGAAACGATCTTGACCATCCTGGGACTGCTGCCCGCCGAAACCGGGGCGGCGGCACTCCAGGCACCCGCGAATCACGGGAACGTCAGCTTCTATAACCCAGCGGCGAAAGAGCTGGTGATCACGAAGGACCTCACTCCGTTCGCCCGCAAGACTCTGGTCCACGAGCTCACCCACGCCCTGGACGACCAGCACTTCGGGATCAACCGTGACATTAGGGGCGACCAGGCGGCATCTGCCTTCGCTGCACTGGTCGAGGGCGGTGCCATCAGGGTGGAGCGCCTGTACGTCGCGTCGCTGCCGCCGGGGGAGCAGGATGAGATCAAAGCCCGGGAGCCGAAGATCGGAGCAGCGCCGGTTGAGCAGCTACTGGAATTTCCCTACCTGCACGGCCCCCCTTTCGTCGAAGCCCTGATCGATGCTGGTCCCGAGCGGCTCAACCAGGCCCTCACCTCGCCCCCCACGAGCTCGGAGCAGGTGCTTGAGCCGGCTCGATACCTGTCGGGGGACACTCCGCAGGCAGTCGACCGGCCCCCAACCGAGGGAACTGCAACCGACGAGGGTGAGTTCGGCCCGCTGCTGCTGCGCCTGTTGCTTGAATCAAAGCTCGACCCGGCGGTTGCAAAGGAGGCTGCCACCGGTTGGGACGGAGACCGCTACGCGACCTGGCGCAGCCCCGATGGACGGACCTGCGTTCGGGTTCGCTTCGTGACGGACACTCCTGAAGACTCCCGGCAACTGCAGGCTGCTCTGGCCGCTTGGGTGGACCGGGTAACCGATCGGGAGGTCGATTCCGCCGGCTTGTTGCTCAAGGCCTGCGAGCGTCGTGGATAAACCGCTCAGCGATCGGCTCGGCCGAACACGGCCAGCACCCGGAAGTGCTCGAAGAAGACCTGCACGTCCTCGGTGAACGTGAGATTGAGCTGCGCCGCCTGCCGGTGGAAGTAGGCCAGGTGCCCCTCCCGCCAGTTTTCGAGCGTTCGGTCGCCCTCGCCTTCGGCCCAGGCATGCTCTGCGCCGATATCTGCGAAGCGGAGATACTCGACCCGCTCGGTCTGGAGCGCACACTGCGGGTACCCAAAACCGTCTGTGACAATCGACACCATCCCGACGGAAGGAATCGTCGACCCCTCCCGCTCCTCGGCGTCGACCCAGCCGGTCGTTCCGCGCTTAACCCCCTTTACGATGAGGTGCGCCAGCTTCGCGGCCATTTCGGGCCCATCTCCGAAGTAGAAGACGTCCATCGCGCGGGTTGGGGGCTCCCAACCGCCAAGCATCGACCCTACATAGAGCCGAAAGCCCGGATCGTCCACGGAGGCCCACTCGCGCAGCGGCTCCCACCCTTCGATGTCCCGGGGCAACAGGAACAGGAATTCGGGCGCTGCGCCGGCGGCGTCACTCATCCCCAGCGGCAGGCCGAGCGCGGTCCCTAGCTCAAGCTGCGCGGCCTCCTGTAATGCGGCTAGGGGGCGAGAGTCCGGGGGCACCGCACACGAGAAGCGCCGCGCACGGTGCGTGACGTCGAGGACCAACGCCGAAGCCTCCATCCAGGCACATTAGCGCCGATCGGCGACTCGAGCCCGTCCGGCCCGGCAGAGTCGCCTACTTGTAGACCCGCACGTAATCCACGAGGGTCTGCGCCGGCAGTGGAGTGATGCCCGGCTGGAA
>DASTUJ010000160.1 GCA_035759705.1 Actinomycetota bacterium
AGCCGAACCTTCGGGCCTCCACTCTTGTTGCTCCGAACTCTGCTGCTGCCTGGGTCTGCATGACCCCTCCTTTCCGGCTCGCCGGGGACGGTGGCCGCCGGCGTCTTCTCAAATCTCCACGAAGAACGCTATGCCTGGAAAACGGGCCGGGGCAGCAGGCAGACCGGTCAATTGCGGGTGGGTCAGCACCCGGGTCAACCCGTGCGGCGCGGGGTGGGCAGGCATCCCCCGGAATTGGGGTGGCGGCCCTCCTTGATTCTTTCGACCCCGTAGTACTGAATTAGCCAATGCCGGATCAAGCGCCCGATCGAAAGAAGATCACCGTGTTCCTGGCCGAGGACAACCTTTTTGTCCGTGAGGGCGTGCGCGCCCTGCTCTTGTTGGAGGACGACGTTGAGGTCGTCGGGACGGCGGCCGACTACGACGAGCTGATCGCCGGTGTCTTCGCCACCAACCCCCAGGTGCTGGTCACCGACATCCGGATGCCCCCGAGCTTCCAGACCGAGGGAATCGACGCGGCCAAGGCGGTGCGCAAGCGCAACAACGGAACCGGCGTGGTGATCCTGTCCCAGTACGACGACCCCAACTACGCGATCTCGCTGCTCAGCGAGGGGGCCGAGGGCTATGCCTACCTGCTGAAGGACCGAGTCGCCGAGGGCGACCAGCTGGCGCAGGCCATCCGCGAGGTCGCCGCCGGCGGCAGCAAGCTGGACCCCAAGATCGTCGACGCGCTGATCTCACCGGTCACCACCGACACCGACTCGCTCAGCACCGAGGAGGAGGAGCTGCTGCGGCTGGTCGCGGAGGGCCGGCCGATAAAGCGCATCGCCGCCGCCTTCAAGACCACCCCGGCCGACGCATCGGCCTCCATCGAGCGCCTGTTCCTCAAGCTCGCCCAGGGGGCCAGCACCGGTGCCGGAGGGGCGCTGCAGAGGCTGAAGATGCTCCACCAGGCGATTGTCGACCTGGACGAGCGGGGGGAGTCGATGAGCCGGCTGCTCCCGGGGGGCGTCGCCGACAAGCTGAGGCGGGAGGGCCGCAAGGTGGGGGAGACCGAGAAGCTGACGGTCACCGTGCTGATGTCCGACATCCGGGGCTACTCGACCATCGCCGAGCAGACCGACCCGAGCCTTTTGGCCGGGCAGCTCAACATCCACCGGATCGAGATGAACAAGGCGGTCGGCGCCGGGGGCGGCAACGTCTGGCAGTTCGTCGGGGACGCGGTGATGGCCGTTTTCGGCGCGCCGCTGCCCCAGGAGGACCACGCCGACAGGTCGCTGGCCACCGCCGAGGCCATGCACGCCGCGCAGCAGGAGATCAACCGCCGGTGGAGGGCCGAGGGGCTGGCCCCGTTCGAGATGGGCATCGGCCTCAGCACCGGCGAGGTCGCCGCCGCTCTGCTCGGGTCGGAGGAGCACCTGGAGTACTCGCTGGTCGGGGACACCGTGAATATGGCCCAGCGCCTGCAGCAGTGGGCGGAGCCGGGGCAGACGGTTCTCTCCGAAGCGACCTACCGAAGTCTGGCATCACCCGTCCAAGCGGAGCAGCTGGCTCCGGCGACGGTGAAGGGCAGAAGTGCGCCCGTTCTCGCTTACAAGCTCGCATCGAAGAACCCGGAGGACCTGACCATTGGATAGATTGCGCAGAGGGGCCGCGCTGAAGCCGGCGGCCGTTGGGGTGTTGATGTTCCTGCTCGCCGCCTGCGGAGGGGGCGACGACTCCGGCCCCCAGAACCGCACGGTCCGCGTCGACTACAGCCACGACGAGTTCGGAAGCTACTTCCTCGAGTACTTCCCCCGCGAGGTGACGCTGCGGCCCGGCGACACCGCGGTCTTCAAACAGACCTGGACCGGAGAGCCGCACAGCGTGACCATGGGGACGCTGGTCGACGACCTGATGAAGCTGGTAGAGCCCTACGTCCAGGACGCCAAGGAAGGCAAGCCCATCCCCGACGAGGAGCCGCCCGAAGTGGAAGAAGCCAACAAGCCGCTTCCCTGGATGTTCGGCGAGCAGATCGACCTGGTTGCGCAGAACGCCGCCCAACCGTGCTACCTGGACTCCGGCGCTCCCCCCACAGATCCAGACACGCCGTGCGAACAGCAGGAGCAGCCCGACTTCAACGGTAAGCAGAGCTACTACAACAGCGGCTTCATTCCTTACGAGGGAGCGGGCGGCAACGAGTTCAAGGTTCCTCTTTCCGACGACATAGAGCCGGGAACCTACTTCTACTACTGCAACTACCACGGGCCTTTTATGTCCGGGAAGATCAAGGTCGTCGGCAAGTCGGCCTCCATACCCTCGCAGGAGGAGGTCAACCGGAAAGCCCGGGACGAGATCGAGGTCATGGCCGGGCCCCTGCGGGAGCAGCTCGAAAAGTTCGAGGAGGGAAGGCTCGAGGTGCCGGAGGAGGAGGCGCCCGCCTACCGCAACGCCGGGTTCCTGAAGCCCGGGACCCGGCGGTTCCAGGGCAATCTCTCCGGCCTTTACGCCGAGGACGAGTCGATCATGGGCGGCATCAACGAGTTCCTGCCCAAGACCAAGACGGTGAGGGTGGGTGAGAAGGTCAGGTGGGCCAACCTCGGCATGCACACCATCAGCTTCAACGTGCCCAAGTACTTTCCGGTGATCTCGGTGGAGGAGGACGGCAAGGTGGTCTACAACCCCCAGGTGATCACGCCGGCCGGAGGCGTTCCCGACCACCCGGAGCCCTTTGACTTCGAGGGGCCGCCGCCCGAGGAGCCGCTTGAAATCGACGGCGGCACATGGGACGGGGAGGGCTTCTACTCAACCGGTCTCATAGGCTGGGCGCCGTATGTGGTCTTCGAGATGGAGTTCGCGAAGAAGGGCACCTACAAGTACGCCTGCCTGATCCACCCGCCGATGGTCGGCACCATAACGGTCCGGTAGGGTCCCGCGCCGGTGGGTATCGAGACAGCCGAAGAGCAGGAGCGGGAGGCCACCGGGCTGGTGGAGGCAATTCGCCGCCGCCGGCTCAGCGCCACCGACTACCTCTTCATCGTCTTTTTCACCGGCCTGATCCTCTCGTCGGTGGTGGTCATGGGATTCGGCCTGCTGGCGGTGGCCGCCGGTTGGTCCCCCGGCCTGCACGACCGGCTCCACGACATCGGCTTCGGCGAGGGCGTGGTCGCACGGCTGGCCCAGGGTATGGCCGACGCCGCCCACAACCCGCACTCGGTGATCGGCCTGGTGGTCGACTACCTGTTCAGCGCCTTCAACCTGGCCCTGGCCTGGATCCTGCACAAGCTGAGGTTCCGCGACTGGACCGCCCGCCTGCTGGCGATCGGGATGGCGGGGACCGCGGCGGTGTTCAACCTCCAGGCGGCCGAGGTGTACCACGCCATGCCGAAGACCTCACTCGAGGTGTCTTTGTTCTCGGCCCACCGCCTTATTGCCGGAGGGGCCTACATCGCAGCGCTGCTGCTGTTCCCGGACGGCAAGCTGATCCCGCGCTGGCGGCCCTGGGCGAAAGTTGTCCTATACGCGCCGCTGGTCATCGGGCTGATCGTGATCTCGCTTCGGCCGGAAGGCACCGAAGAGACCTCGACGACCGTCGCCTTGATCGTCTTCTTCGGCCTTCTGACCCCGCTGGTCGCGGTGATGGCCCAGGGTTACCGGGTACGGCAATCCCAGAGTCCCGAGGAGCACCAGCAGTCCAAGTTGTTGTTCTGGGCCCTGACGCCGGCCCTGATTATCGGGTTGTTCGTGCTCTCTCAGGGGATCCGCTTCGTCACCTCGAACGAGTTCGCCGGGCGTCCGCAGGAGCTGCCCCTGCTGATTTTCCGGATCTTCCAGCCGGTCTTCACCCTGATCCCGATCGCCCTGTTCGTTGGCCTGATCAAGTACCGCCTGTGGAACATCGACAAGATCATCAGCCGCACGCTCGCTTACAGCGCCCTGGCGGTCCTGGTCGGGCTGGTCTACGTCGGGATGGTGGTAGGGGTCGGCAGCCTGGCGGGCGCGGCCAGCGACAACCTGCTGCTGTCGATTGCCGCCACCGGCATCGTCGCCGTGGCGTTCCAGCCGGTCCGGGAGGCGGTCGAGCGCCTGGCGAACCGGCTGGTTTACGGCAATCGGGCGACCCCGTACGAGGTCCTGAGCGGTTTCAGCGCCCGCATGGCCGGTGCGGCCGCTCCCGAGGAGCTGCTGAGTGACATGGCCCGGACCCTGGCCGACGGCACCGGCGCGGTCTCCGCCCGGGTTCTGCTGAAGGTCGACGACGAGCTGCGGCTGGTAGCCTCCCATCCCGAGCTTCAGGCCGGGGAGGAGGTTCCGGCCGAAACCAACGGAAAGAACGGGGCCGCCGGCTCCGAGCAGCAGGTTGAGGTTTTCCACCGGGGCGAGATGTTGGGGGCGCTGTCGATAACCAAGCGCCCCGGCGAGCCGATCACGCCGGTGGAGTCGAAGCTGATGGCCGACCTCGCGTCGCAGGCGGGCGTAGTGTTCCGCAACGTGAAGCTGAACGAGCAGCTTCTGGCGCGGCTCGACGAACTCCAGGCCTCGCGACAGCGGGTCCTCACCGCCCAGTACCAGGCCCGCCGTCAGCTTGAGCGGGACCTCCACGACGGCGCCCAGCAGCAGCTGGTCGCGCTGAAGGTGAAGATCTCGCTGGCCGAGCGGATCGCCACCGAGGAGAAGGTGAAGAAGTTCCTCTCCCAGCTGCAGAAAGAGGCGGACGACACCCTCCAGACCCTGCGGGACCTCGCCCGGGGCATCTACCCGCCGCTGCTGGCCGACAAGGGATTGGTGGTGGCGCTGACCGCCCAGGCGAACAAGAACCCGCTGCCGGTGACCGTCGAGGGCGACGTCGGCCGGTACGGCCAGGAGGTGGAGGCGGCGGTGTACTTCTGCTGTCTCGAAGCCCTCCAGAACATCGCCAAGTACGCGGGCGAATGTGAGGTCTGGATCAAGCTGTCCTCGGACGCCGAGAGCTTGAGTTTTGAGGTTCGGGACAACGGCGCAGGCTTCGAGAGCGCCACCGTCATGCCCGGCCACGGCCTGGAAAACATGTCCGACCGGCTGGACGCCCTGGGCGGGCGGGTGGTCGTGACGTCGAGGGTGGGGGAGGGCACCACCGTCACCGGCAAGGTCCCCGTCAGGGCCCTGGAGAAGGTCGGGTGAACGTAGCCCGGAACCTGCAGCCTCGGACACGGGCGGCGATCATCCTGTCAGTCGTGGTCGTGATGTTCCTTGTCGTGCTGCAACTCACTCGGACCGACCTGGTTACGCCGGGGGTCGACCTGGGCCCCAACACCACGATTCTTGCGGTGGCGATGCTGATTGCCCTGGTAATCGGCTGCCTGATCGTCGACCGGATGCCCTCCAACCCCGTCGGCTGGATTCTGGTTCTGCTTGGGCTCTTGGGGCTGGTTTCAGAGCTGGTCGGCGAGTACGCGATCTACGCCCTGTTTCGTGAGCCGGGTTCTCTCCCGTTGGGTCCCGAAGCGGCGTGGCTCTACTCCTGGGTTTGGGTCGGCATCGTCGGTCTCATACCGCCGTTGTTGCTCTACTTCCCGAACGGAGCCCTGCCCTCCCGCCGGTGGAAGGTTGTGCTTTGGGCCGATGCGGGCTTCGCAACGCTCTTCTTCGTCGACGCACTATTCCTTTGGTCCGAGCGGGGGCCCGTGTTTCTCGATGTCGCCGAAGTGACCCTGGGCGAGCCCACCCCGCTGCAGACGGCCGTGTCGTTGTTGGGGATAGGCCTGCTCGTGTTCGTCCTGGCCGGCTGCGCCTGGGGGATGGTGCACCGCTACCGCCGGGCGGACGGGGTGGAGCGTCACCAGTTGAAGTGGCTAGCCTTCGCCTCCGTCTACTACGCGCTCGCGATCCTCACCACCTACATGATCTTCAGCGCCAAGGTTCCGGTTTTGAATCTGTTGACCAACTTTTCGATCGCCTCGCTTCCCGCTGCGATCGGCATCGCCGTCTTCAAGTACCGCCTCTACGACATCGACGTGGTGATCAACAAGGCGCTCGTTTACGGCGCCCTGGCGGCGTTCATCACGGCGATCTATGTCGGGATCGTCGTGGGCGTCGGCACGCTGATCGGAGCCGGCGACGACCCTAACCTCGGGTTGTCGATTGTCGCCACCGCGCTGATCGCGGTCGCCTTCCAGCCGTTCAAGAGCAGGGTCCAGCGCCTGGCCAACCGGCTGGTCTACGGCAAACGTTCCACGCCCTACGAGGTCCTGGCTGAGTTCTCGACGAAGATGTCCGGGTCGTACGCCCAGGACGAACTGCTCTCCCAGATGGCCTCCACCCTGGCCGAGGGAACCGGCGCCGCCTCGGCGCACGTCTGGGTCAAGATCGGCGACCAGATCCGGCTGGCGGCGTCGTATCACCGGGGGACGGCCCACTCCGAAGAAGAGGGTGCGCATGAACCCGTCACCCTGGAGGGCGGGGACCTGAAGATCCCGGACTCGGACCACGTCGTCCGGGTCTCCCATAAGGGCGAGCTTCTGGGGGCGCTGGCGATCACCAAACGAGCCGGCGAAGCGGTTACCCCGGTCGAGGAAAAGCTGATGAACGACCTGGCGGCCCAGGCCGGTGTCGTCCTCCGCAACGCCCGGTTGAACGAGGAGCTGCTCCTGCGGCTGGAGGAGTTGAGGGCCTCCCGCCAGCGGCTGGTGGCGGCGGCAAACCAGGCCCGGCGCCGTCAGGAGAGGGACCTCCACGACGGCGCCCAGCAGCAGCTGGTGGCCCTGAAGGTGAAGCTCTCGCTGGCGCAGCGGCTGACCACCCAGGAGAAGGTGAAGGTGTTCCTCACCCAGCTCCAGGCGGAAGCCGACGACGCCCTGCAGACCCTGCGGGACCTGGCCCGGGGAATCTACCCGCCGCTGCTGGCCGACAAGGGCCTGCCGATGGCGTTGACCGCCCAGGCCAACAAGACGTCCCTGGATGTTCAGGTTAGGGCCGAGGGGGTCGGCCGCTATTCGCAGGAGGTCGAGGCCGCCGTGTACTTCTGCTGCCTGGAGGCCCTGCAGAACGTTGCGAAGTACGCCGGCCCTTGTGAAGTTGTGATCACCCTGACCGATGCCGGAGGCAACCTGTCCTTCGAGGTGAAGGACGACGGATGCGGGTTTGATTCCGCCGCCTCCAAATGGGGCCACGGCCTGCAGAACATGTCGGACCGGGTGGATGCGCTGGGCGGAGAGATTACGGTGTCATCGACGCCTGGGGCGGGCACGACGGTCACCGGCCGGATTCCGGTGCACGTCCTGGAGCCGGCTACGGATTGATCGCAATTAGCTAACTTGAGTCAGGAAATCCTCGACTGTCGTCAGGCGAACGCCGAAAGTGCTCTCGGCGTCGGCCGGCGACAGCGGCGGGGGTGAGTCGTAGGTCTCCAGGGCGGTCATCATGCCTGCGACCGCGTCAGGGAACCCGGGCATGGGAGCCCCGGGTTCAAGACTCTGGACCTCCACCTCCACACCTTTGAGGCGCTCGAAGGTTGAGATGATGTCGCTCCACGAGAGCGCCTCGGGGCCCCCGATAAGCAGGTCACGGTTTACCGCGGCGTCGTTGCCCACACAGCCCACAGCCAGGCCCGCAACGTCTTGGACCGCCACACAGTTGTGCCGGCGTTTACCACCCATGACTATCGACACGGGCTGCCCGGCTTGGACGGGACCCAACACGACGAGCGGAATCCACACATCCATGTAGATGTCGGGAAGCAGAACCGTGTAGCCCATGCCGGATTGCCTGAGCAGCCGGGACGTCAAACCCTTCGCCCGTAGAAAGGGCACGGGAGAATCCGGATCTTCACCCTGCGCCGACACGAATACGAAGTGTTCGACTCCCGCCTGGGCTGCGGCCTCCACCAGCCTCCGGTTGCCTTCGAGGTCGACCGTTTCGACCGTGTCTTCACCGCCCCTGGCGACCGAGTTGGCGGTGGTTATCACTGCGGACACGCCCCGGCAGGCGGCGGCCAGAGACCCTGGGTCCTTCAGGTCGCCCCGGATCGGCTCGGCGCCCGCCTCCCGCAGCGCCGCCTCGGCCGCGTCATCGCGGACCATGGCTCTCACCGGGTCGCCCCGCTCGACCAGCCCGCGGGCAATTGCTCCTCCCAACAACCCTGTTGCACCAACTACCAGGTTCATGACGACTCCCTTCGCCCCTCTTGAGCGGTCTTAGGCTCTTGCACCGGCGGGGGCCGGGATACCGCCGAGCTGGATCATCATCTTGAAGACGTCAACCACGTGCCAGTGCTCGGAAAGCAGTCCGTCACGAAACTTGTAGATGTCCACTCCCTCGATGTCGAAGCCCTTGCCGGTAGCGGGAACCCCCATCCAGTCGGCGAGCTGGGTTCCCTGGTTCCTCCACATGACCGCAACCTTGTCTTCGTCGAAAATCACGTGCTCGAGGGTGAAGTGCGGACTGAGCGCAGCACGAACCAGGCTCGCCCGCTCACGGAAGCCTGCAATTCCGTCGGCCTGGCCCGGGAAAGGATGATGCTCGACGTAGTCGTCGCATGCGATTTCGTCGATCAGCTCGAGCCGGCCCTCGTTGCCAATCTCCTCGTACAAAACTCTGATGATTTCCTTCTTGTCCATTGGTCTTCCTCTTCGTGTCGGTGACCTCGGTCCGATGATGCAACAGCGCCGGCTCCTGAACAACGAAACGAGGTCACCGAGTTCTCACCGAGTTGGCGGCAGTACCATTCAGTGCGGTGAATGACCCAGAGCCCACCCTGGCGCGGACACTGAGAAGCCTCCGGCTCAGGGCCGGGCTGACTCAGGAGGAGCTCGCCGAGCGCTGCGGCATCAGCGCCCGGACGATAAGTGACGTGGAACGGGGCCTGCGTTCGAAGGTCTACCCCTCCACCGCTCGCCTTTTGGCCCAGGCGCTTCACTTGAGCGAAGAGGAACGCCTCCGGGTGTTTGGGTCGTTGCACGAGAGCACCGGAGTACCGAGGCCCGAGCCGGCTCGGACGTTGCCGGTTGTTCCGATGCCTCTGCTCGGGCGGTCTCGCGAGTTGAGCCTGATAAGCGAGGCGATCACCGGCAGCGCCTACCGGCTGGTCACATTGACCGGGCCGGGAGGGGTCGGCAAGACCAGGTTGGCCATCGAGGCCGCCGGGGTGAACGGCTCCCACTGTCCCCAAGGCGTTTGTTTTGTCTCCCTCGGTGAGCTGGCCGGTGCTTCACTCGTCCCCATTGCGGTCGCCAGGGCGTTGGGGGCGCCGGTTTCCGGCGACGATCCTCAGAGTGCGATCGTCCGGCACCTTTCGCAGGGCCGGTATCTGATCGTCCTCGATACTTTCGAGCACGTCCTGGGGGCCGCGTCGATGGTCCATTCGTTACTGCTGGAGTGCCCGGGGACCAGCTTCCTGGTGACCAGCCGCACGGCTCTTAGGCTGCGGGGCGAGCAGGAGTTCCAGATACCTCCCCTGGATCTGCCCCCGGCGGGCCAGAACGATCCCGCGCTTGGCGTAGGTTCCTGGCCGGCGACCGCCCTCTTCGTCCAGAGGGCTCTGGCGGTGAAGCCCCAGTTGTCGATTGACCCGGTTTCCAGCCGGCTGAT
>DASTUJ010000161.1 GCA_035759705.1 Actinomycetota bacterium
ACGTCGGCGATCTGTTGGGGATCCAACGCCTTCATCAGCTCGAGCTCGGCCGCACGAAGCGCCAGCTCCTCCTCTCGCCGCCACGCCATGCGAACCAGCCGGGGCGGGGCAAAGCCGAGCAGGAAGAGCGGCGCGGTTGAAAAGGCTGCGATCTGTATGACAAACGAGAGGGGGGTCGGATCCTCGTCACCCGCCGGCGCGGACACTCCGGAGATCAACAACGCCAGTGCCAGTCCAAGGGTGGCCAGGCTGAGGGTCCGCATCCTACGCCGGGCAACGCCGGGCTGACCCTTGCCGCCCCGCCAAAGGCGCACCCCCACCACCGCGGAGAGGATGCTCCAGTTGGCCAGGAACAGGGCGAGGAATCCGAAGAACCACCAAGGAACCGGATCACCCGGCTGGGGGGAGTAGGGCAACATCAGCGTCGCGAGTCCCACCGAGACGGTGAGGGCAACCGCGACCCTGTCGAGCCAGCGCGGCGGCTTTACGAACGTGGACATGAACCGGTATAGGAATTGGGGGAACAGGCAGAGGACCAAAAAGAGCCCCTTCGCCGCCCACAGTGTCCCGGGAGTGTCGATTTCTTCGGGGAAGAAGGCGCCGATCGCGGCTACGAACGCGAAGCTCCCCAGGGTTGCTGCGAGCCATCCGGAGGCCGGGCTCGGCCGCCGGCGCCAGTGCCTGACCGCCAGGACGCCGAGCAGCGTGAACGCGAGGAGCTCAATGGACTGCAGCGCCTCGTAGGCCTCGTTCAAGGCTCGATCCGATGCTCAGTTGCGGCTAACACGGCCCGTCGTCCCCTGCTCTGGTCGATTTTCGGGGCACCCACCTGAAGGAACCACCCCAATTCCCCCCACCGTCCTATTTTGAGCGCGGTCAACGGGAAATACATGGGCCATTTGGACTTTGTTCGGGGGGCCGGATGGCCTTTTTTCGGCGGGCCGTCAGGCGGCATCGGGCTGCAGGTCAACCGCCAGCGCGATGTCACCGGTGAGCTCTTCCGTCCTCCGGGTGTGCGTGTAGCCCCAGCCCGCGGCCGCCAGCGCAGCCGCTCCGCCGACGACGAGACCGCTCCGGGCGCCGAAGGCGTCGCAGATCGCCCCCAGCAGCGGGCCGCCGATCGGGGTGCTGCCGAGGAAGACCATCGACTGCAGCGCCACCACCCGCCCGCGCATGGCCGGATCGGCCCGCAGCTGAACCAGAGCGGTCGACAAGGTCATGAACATGAGGCTGGCCGCCCCCAGGGCGAGGGCCATCGGCAAGGCGACCGCCAGGTTGGGGGCCGCCGCGAGGGCGAACATCGTCAGCCCGAACACTGCTGCGGTCCGGACGATGGTGCTGAGGCTCACCGAGCCGCGGTGGGCGGCGGCAAGGGCCGCCACCAGCGACCCAAGGCTCATGACCGAGTACGTCAACGTGTAGGCGATGTCGCCGCCGTGCAGTGTTTCCTGGATGAACAGCGGCAGGACCACCGGGAAGTTGAAGGTCAGGGTGCCGATCACCGTCATCATGATCAGCGGCACCCGCAACTCGGGAACGCTGCCGATGTAAGCGATGCCGGCCCTGAGCTGTCCTTTCGACCGGCCGGTCGTCCGGGGCCGGCGGAGCTCGCCGGGTTTCATCCTCCGAAGGCACTCCAGAACTGCGAGGTAGGAGACCGCGTCCACCACAAACGCCCAGCCGAAGCCCACGGTGGTGACCAGCACGCCGGCGAGCGCCGGCCCGACGACGCGGGAGCCGGTCATCAATGCGCTGTGAAGCGTCACCGCGTTGTGGATCTGCTCGGGCGGCACCAGCTCGGCGACGAACGCCCGGCGAGCCGGGGTGTCGAAGGCGAACATGATCCCGCCGGCAAGGGCGACTGCGTAGAAGGCGGGCAGCGGCGCGTTGGGGAGGAAGGCGAGAGCCGCCAGCGCCAGCGACTGCAGCATCTCGAGCGCCTGGGTCACCAGCAGTATCGTCCGCTTGTCCTTGCGGTCCGCCAGAAGCCCGGCCCAGGGGCCCAGCACGAGAATCGGCCCGAACTGGCAAGCGGTCAGTATGCCGACGGCGAGGCCGCTGTGGGTCCGGTGGAGCACCAGAAGGATCGCGGCGACCGAGGTGAGCCAGTTGCCGATTTGTGAGATCGACTGGCCGATAAAGAACAGCCTGAAGTTGCGGACCGACAGCGCCAGAAAGGTCTTGCGGGAGATACCCCGCAGACCGCCGACCGGCTTGTGTTCGGATAGTCGCTCCATCCATCAACGCTAACGTGAACCGGCGCCCTATGAGTCCGGCCCTTGACGCAACCGGACCTCGATGCTGGACTCTCAGCCCACCAAGCAAATCAGGGAGGCCGTGATGCGTACGCCGGTTTTCGAGTTGCACATAAGGCCGATGTTCCGGGCCACCGACCGCGAGCACATGCAGCACCTGTTCGGCGAGGACTTCGATCTCTGGAACTACGACGCAGTCGTTGAGTTCGCCGACCGGATCCTGGACAGCCTGGAGCAGAGCATGCCGCCGGACGACACCGGGGGGCCGTGGCCGGTGGAGTGGGTCCTGCTGTTTCAACGCTGGAGGCTGGCCGGGTTCAAGCGGCTCGAGCTCGGCAAAGGCACCTACGAGGTGCTGCGGACCGAGGACGTGGCCGACCTTGTCGCCACCTTCACGCTCCCGGCGCCGGGGTGGTCCGGGTGGCTGCAGCTGGAGTCGGTTTCGGATACGTCGAGGACCTACATCCTCTACCTCGAGGCGCCGGACGACCCGGAGGGCGGGTTGGCGGAGGAGGTCACGGACTCCGAGCAGTTCGACGTCCCGGGCCTGGAGAAGCTGTTCATCCACGACAAGGACGGCGTGAAGCAGCTGGCAATTCCCCAGACACCGGACGGCGCCGGTTAAGGAAAAATTCATGTCGAGCAAAGCTACCTTCGGTGCAATAATCGGCCGCTCAGTCACTTAGGGGGCAGAGTCGGTCATGGGTACGTACAACACCACGTTTTGCCTGGTGAACCTCAGCGGGAGGTCGATCTCGTCGACCTCGGTAGCAATCGACGATCCGGACGATTGGGACTACGTAACGGATGAAAACAAGAACCGGCCCGACCTTAACCTCGGCGGCGGTCTGGACAGCAACAACGCACGGTGCGAGCGGGAAGAGATCAACGCAGGTACCAGCAAGGGGTGCTGGTTCACCGTCGGGCTTGACTTCATTGGGCTGCCGGAGCCTCTTCCGAAGATGGAGTTCAAGGTCAACCAGTGGGATTACATTCCGGACCAGATCATGGATCTCACGCTGCTGTCCAATGCCGCAAACCCGCAGATGCCCAAGGCGCTCAAAGACCTGCCAAACGTACGGCCAAAGGTGCACCCGAACATCGTCTACATCGACAACGTTGATCCGTGGCTCTGTACGCCCATCATCAACTTGAACTACGGGTAAGCCTTGGCGAGTGAAACGCTCACGGGCGAGCTGTTTACGGCCGGGATGAGTCCAGGGTCCGGAGCGTCTGCTCCATGTACTCGCGGAACCGCGGGTCTTCGCGCCCGTCGAGGTAGTTGAAGCTGTGGCCCCAGAGGCGGATCTGGTTCGGGCCGGCCACCGGCGCCGGAGGGTCGTCGAAGTAGACGTCGTCCGGCCGGTCCGCCTCCGGCTCACAGCCAACAGGTCGGTGGGGCTCGACGAACATCCGGCCCCCGAGGAAATCCGTTGTGCGCCCGAAGTTCATCCACCCGGGCGCCTGGGGGTCCCGGGGGAGCGGGAACTCACTGTAATGGGCTTCCCGGTCGAGCCCCTCGAGTTCCGCCTTCAGCTCGTACAGGTCTTCCGGTCTGACGACGTTGGGGAAGGAGCGGCCGTAGGAGCGCTGAAGCATGCACCCGTAGGTCACGTAACGGATCTTGCGTAGCCTGCTCCGTGTGCCGTCGCCGAGCAGGCTCTCAAGGACGGCGCTGCATAGAAGTGTGCCCTGGGAGTGGGCCAGCAGGAGGACCCGGCGCGGGCCTTCCGTAAGCGCCAGCAGGCGGTTGCGGAGCTCGGGGACCGACCGTTCGCCGTAGCTCGGAGGCGCAAGCGGGTGAAACCGGCGGGGGAAGAAGCCGGTGATCTCCCAGAGGGTGCCGATGGCGCGCCGCAGCCCGGTGTCCTTCTGCGCTCCCCGTACCAGCCAGATCACCAGGAAGGCAATGCCGACCAGGAGCCAGGAGGCGAAGCCGACGAACCGGTCGAGGTCCTCCGCCGAACGTTGCAGGTACTGGCCGGTGATCACCGAGAAGGCGCAAGCCATGAAGGCGACGATCCCGACGGTGACGAGCCAGTCCAGGTCGTCCAGCAACGATGCGAACATCCGCCCTCTGGCAACCCTGACCGCAAGCTTCTCCTGCTCGTCGGGTGACAGGTCGCCGGCTTTGAGCGACTTGCGGATGCCGGGAACCGCCGCTTTGAAGCGAAATCGCCACAGCCCGGCGATGCGCGTCTGGAAGGCCAGCCCGAAGACCAGCAGGGAGCCGAGCCCGGCGGCTGCGATCCAACCCAGCTCGTCGTAGTAACCGATGACTGCGGCATCCGGGGGTGGCCCGCTCCGGCTCACCGGCACCGCACTGCCCAGCCGCTGCGCGGCGAAGACGATGACCGCCGCCGAGACGAGCGTCAGCGCAGCCGCCCCGACCGCAGCGAGCGTACCGGGCCCCCCGACCCGAAGCTTCCACCGGGGAGCGTAGTCGTGGGCCCGGCGTGCCTGCATCCGGGCGGCCCCCATCAGGTAGAGGCCGCTGATTGCTGCGCCCGCCAGGCCGGCCACCAGTCTCGATCCCGCTCCGGGCGCCGCCCTTATGCCCAGCACGGCGGCCAGGAAGACCGGCGCCAGGCCGAACGAGATCCAGAACTGGTTGTTGAGGTGGGCATCCGGGTCGTCCGGCACCTTCCGGCCGTCCACTTTCTCAACCGCTTTGGTCAGCCGGTTGCGCAGGGCGTAAATCGCCAGCCCCGCCACGGCGGCCAGCAGCCCGGCTCCCAGCCAGTGTGCCCAGAGGGGCCCCGGGAGGAACGAGAAGGCCCCCACCGGGGCGCGGGCGGGGCGGTTCAGCGCCCAGAACAGTGCCCCCCCGATGACCGGAATCGCCGCGAACATACGAATTTGGTCGCGGACGAAGTACAACATCAGCAGGGCGAACTCGGCCACGAGAACCCCGTCGAACGAGTTGCGCAGGGCGCCGAGGGTCATCGGGAGCCCGGCGCGCACCGGGGCGTTCCAGGAGACCCAGATCAGCGCGGCGATCGCAATGCCGGTGGCCACCGCGGTCAACCGCACCGCCCGCTGCCACCCGGTGACGCCGCCGGGACCGTGGCGGACGCTCCCGGCGGCAATGACCAGCCCGGCCGCTAGCCCGGCGAGCGCCCACAACCCAAAGTGGAGTGGCCGAATCCTGCCCGTCCAGGAGGGCTCGGCCAGGAGGGTGACAGCACCGGCAAGGGTGGCTCCCAGCACCGCAACCGCTCCTACACCGTGGGATGCGGCGAGCAGGCGGGTCACATCGGGCGCCTGCCAAAACCGGGAATCCCGAAGAGGCGTCATATCCACCAGCAGTTTGTCGTCGCCGGCGTCGGTCTTCGACCAGCGGGCGAAGTTGCGGGGGTCGCCCCGGCCGGTCCACAACAGCGTCAGGACCACCGCCAGCGGCAGCGCCGAAAACACGATGACCTGGCGGATGACGCTCGGGCCCACGAACTCGGTGATCGAGTTGAACCAGCCGAGCAGGTAGCGGCCCCGGCACGCCTCCGACCGGCCGCACTGGTAGGCGAGCAGGTCGACGAACACCACCATCGCCCACAGTGCGTAGTGGACAGTCAGGAGTAGACCGATCAGCCGGATCAGGGCCCTTTCCCACGCCCCGTTCGGTTTGGGTCCGACCATCCAGCCGGCGTGGTTGACCATTGCGAAAGGAAAGAGCAGCAGCCAGAAGGCTCGTGAGGCCGAACGGCTGCTGATGGCCGACCAGGAGTAGGCCTCGACGTTGCGATCCGGCCCGATCTCCGGCGGGCCGAGCCTTCGGTAGAACCCCGCCTTGTCGTCACCGGAGACAAACAGCGGGTGGGGATCGTTGACCAGGTCCTCGGGCGGGGCGCCGCTGACGCCGTGGGTGCGAAGCTCGGTGACCCCTTCGGGATCCAGGGGGTGCTCGGCTGTGCCCTGCGTGTCGATCCGGTAGTACCGTTCGAAGAACCTGTTCGGCTTCTTCAAGCGAACGCCCTCTTGGCTCCTGCTCCGTTGCTATCGGCACACTATTCGAACGAGCGGGGGCAGCAAAGCCCCGTCAGTCGGGGAGAAGAGGAACCGTCAGGTCCTCGCCGCGGTTCAACAGCACCCCGCGGGTGATCGACTTCGAGCCGAACTTGTCCCGCACGCCGTCCACGGCGGCGTCGATGGCGTGGCTCCTGGGTTGCGTCAACGGCAGCCCCGTTTGGTCCGCGGAGTCACTCGAGTCCAGGTTGCTCAATGTCAGCCCTATCAGGGTGATGCCCTGCTGCCGGATCATCGGCATAGCGGCCACCAGCAGGCCCCGGGCGGTGGTGATGATCGTAAGGGTGTGCGAGGTGGGCTCGGGCATGGTGTGGGAGCGGGTGGCGCGGGTGAAGTCGTCGAAGCGAAGCCTGAGCGTCACGGTGCGGCAGACCCGGTCCGCGGCCCGGAGACGGCGGCCGAGCCGGTCGGCCAGGGCTACCAGGTCGGCGTCCAGCTGCTGGGCCGTCCGGCCCCGGCGCCCGAGGGCCCGCTGGGCCCCCATCGACCGCCGGCGTTTGCGAACCTGCACCGGCCGGGGGTCCCGGTTGTGGGCCAGGGCGTGGATGTGCCGGCCCGAAGCCTGGCCGAGGATCTCGACCAGCGACGCCTCGCTCATCCACGCAACCTGCCTCACGGTCGTGATGCCGCGGGCGCGCAGCTTCTCGGAGGTCACCTTGCCCACGCCCCAGAGGCGCTCGACCGGCAGCGGGTGAAGGAAGTCCAGCTCGCCGCCGGCGGGAACCACCAGCAGGCCGTCCGGCTTGGACACTGCGCTCGCTACCTTGGCCAGGAACTTGGTGGTCGCCACACCCACCGAGATCGGCAACCCGACCCGCTCCCGCACATCCCGGCGAAGCCTCTCGGCGATCTCGGTCGGTGTGCCTGAGATCCGCCTAAGGCCGCCGACGTTGAGGAACGCCTCGTCGATCGAAATCCCCTCGACGAACGGCGTGGTGTCGTCGAAGACCTCGAACAACGCCTTGCTGGCCGCGCTGTAGGCGTGCATCCGGGGCGGCACGACCACCGCATGCGGGCAGAGCTTGCGGGCCGCCGACCCGGCCATCGGCGTGTACACCCCGTACTTCTTGGCCTCGTAGCTGGCGGCGAGCACCACGCCGCCTCCGACAATCACGGGCCGGCCGCGCAGTTCCGGGTGATCCCGCTGCTCGACCGAGGCGTAGAACGAGTCGGCGTCGGCATGCAGGATCGTTGCCTCATCCAGCATCGAACATATGTTCGCACAAGCCGGACCGGGAAGCTAGGGTTACTTCGCCCGAACGATGCGCTTGATGATGGCAGCGGTTATGGCTATGCCTGCGACCACGAAAGCGATCGCGACTGTTGTGTCGCGTGGACTCTTAGCGGAGCCGGCCGGCGGCATCAGTCGTACAGGTTCGGGACAAAGGTCTGGTCGGTGATGGGAGGCCTAACGTAGCCGCCGATGTCCTGCCGCGGCGGCAGCTCGATCGGCTCGGGCGTCAGGTCCTCGTACGGGATCAAGCTCAGCAAGTGGCTGATGCAGTTGAGGCGCGCTCGCTTCTTGTCGTCGGCGTCGACCACGTACCAGGGGGCTTGCTTGATGTCGGTATGGGCAAAGTTCTCGTCCTTGGCCTTGGAGAATTCGACCCAACGCCGCCGGCTCTCGAGGTCCATGGGGCTCAGCTTCCAGCGGCGGGTGGGGTCGTTCAGCCGTGACTGGAACCGGGCCTCCTGCTCCTGGTCGCTGACCGAAAACCAGTACTTGATCAACGTGACGCCCGAGCGGACCAGCATCCTCTCGAACTCGGGGCAGGACCGCAGGAACTCCTGGTACTCCTCCTCGGTACAAAAGCCCATGACCCGCTCGACGCCCGCCCGGTTGTACCAGCTGCGGTCGAACAGCACCATCTCGCCGGCAGCCGGCAGGTGTGCGACGTAACGCTGGAAGTACCACTGGTTCCGCTCACGCTCGGTGGGGGCGGGCAGGGCCACCACCCGGCAGATCCGCGGGTTGAGCGGCTCGCTGATGCGCTTGATCACTCCACCCTTACCCGCGGCGTCCCGGCCTTCGAAGATGACCACGACCTTCATTCCCTTGGCCTTGATCCACTCCTGCAACTTGACCAGCTCGATGTTCAGGCGCGCGAGCTCGTCGAAGTAGAAGTCGTCCTTGAGTTTCTTCAGGCGCTTGTCGCCCGGCGCGGTTTCCACCTTGCCGTCGTCCGCACCGGCTTTGCCGGCCTTTTTGCGCTCGTCAGTGCTCTTGGCCACGGCATTTCCCTTCCCGGGATCGGCCTGGTGCACACCTGAGTGGATTCTGCCGTTTCGCAACCTGTTTGACCAGCTAGCGCCCTAGTCCCGGGCAAAAAGCTCGACGAAGCGGCGAAGCAGGTCGGGTGGGTGGACCACGCTGCTTGCCCGGGCCCGGGCCTTCAGGTCGTCCGCTTCGTGGGGCTCGAAGTAGCCGGCGTGTTTGTAGACGTCGATGCGGACTGCGATGCCGTCGGCGTCCAGTTCCGGGTGGAACTGGGTGGCGTAGACGTTGGTCCCGACACGGAACGCCTGCACCGGGCAGGCTGAGGAGGAGGCAAGGTTGACGGCGTGTGCCGGCAGCTTGTTGATCGCCTCCTTGTGCCCGACGAACGCTTCGAAAGTGTCGGGAAGCGCCTGAAAGAGCCGGTCGGCGCGTCCCTCGTCGGTGAGGTTGATCATGGTCGGTCCGACCGGCTCCGAGTAGGTCCGGTCGACCACCGCTCCCTCGTGTATCCCCAGTGTGCCGATGCCGTAGCAGGCTCCCAGGAAGGGGAAGTCCCGGGGAACGATCCGGTCGAGCAGGGCGCTGATCTCGGCCTCAACCCGGACCTGGACGTCCGACTTCTCCACGTCGGACGAGTTGAACGGCCCGCCCCCGACGATGATGCCGGAGAGCTCGTCGAGGTCCACCGCGCCAAGCGGCCCCTGCTCCAGCCGCACCCGGCGCAGCTGGGACTCTTCGAGCCCGGCGAAGCGGCGCATCGCCTGGTACTCGTCGTCGGCCGCCAGGTCGACCTCCCGGGTGGCGAGGAGCAGGAAGGGTTTCATGGGTTCAGATCTTACGCAGGCTGCAGGTCAGGCTGGGTGGTTGGGGTCCACCCAGGCGACAAGCGTGGGAGCCTCGGCCACTTCCAGGTCCAGGTTCACCACTACCGGCTCCTGATCGCTCCGGACGACGATGCAGTTGAGCGGCTCATCGTCGTCGGCGTTGATCTCCTGGTGCGGAACGAACGGCGGGACGAAGATGAAGTCTCCCGGCCCGGCTTCGGCGAAGTACTCCAACCGCTCCCCCCAGCGCATTCGCGCCCGGCCCCGCACGACATAGATGATGCTTTCCAGCTCGCCGTGGTGGTGAGCGCCGGTCCGGGCCCCGGGATGGATCTCCACCGTGCCCGCCCAGATCTTCTCCGCCCCCACCGACCGGGTGACCGCCGCCTCCCGGTGCATGCCGGGGGTCTGCGGGGTATTCGGGTCGGTCTGGTCGCGGCGTACGACGCGGACGCCGTGCTCGCGCCAGTCGGGAGTTGGGGTCATGTCGACAGATAAGCCCCGACCCGGTTCAGGCCCCGGGCATCAGCAGCTCCGCCAGGTCGGAAACCGACTCGCCGTAGCGCTCGTTCGACCCTTCGACCACAGCCGCCGAAAGGACGCCCATGTCCACGTCCTCCACCCTGCGGGGCGAGGGCTCGCCCGGCGAGTGTTCGTAGTTGAAGACGATCACGTCCATGAACACCGGGCGCCGGAGCATCCTGCCCTCCAGCAGGTTGAGCAGGGCCTCGGCCAGGGCCGGGTAGGGCGTGAACTCCGGGTTGTTCAGCCAATCGGTGATGTCGGATTCCAGCACGCTGAAGTCGACCCCGACTGCGGCCAGCCGGTCCAGCACGGTCGGAGCGGCCTGAACCTGGAGTTGGACTATCCCCTTGAGCATGTTGCGGCCCTCCGGGTCGAGCCCGGGCAGCTCGTCGAGCAGCCTCATCGTGCTGGCGAGCCAGAACTGCTCGGCCTGGCGCCGGACCAGCAGCGAACCCCAGGGCGGTTCCGGGGTCGGCCGGCGGAATGGGACGGGAACCACACGGAAGCGGTCGGAGACCCTCTTCAGGCAGTCGCCGAGCTTCTCGGAGTCCTCGGGGTGGATCCCGTCGAACCACCCCTGGGCGGTGTAGGTGTCGGTGGCCGTTGCAGTGGCGCCGTCGCCGGTGACCGTAACCACCACGGGGGCCTCGAACCGCTCCCCGCCCCGTGAGGTCAAGGAGAGCTCGAAGACCACCGGGTCGATGGTGAACTGAACCGTAAAGCTCACCTCTCCGAAGGGGACCTCGACCGACCCGCTGTTCCCGGACACCGGCATCCCACCGACGGTCCACGCCACGGTGGGCGGAGTACCTGCCGGCTGGCCCTCTCCGCCGAAACCGGTGGTGCGGAGACGAAACTGGTCGAAGGTTGACGTGGCAAAGGTACCTTTTCGAACGCCGCACAGCCCGGCAGGCTGGGGCTCGCCGATGACGCCGACGAAGTCGTCGGAGTGGATTCCCCGAACGATCTCGACGCGCCGACCGATCCCGGTTGTGATCGACAGGTCCACCCCGTCGTCGGAGACGGCCGTGGCGCGGACGACGAGCGGAGTGGAAGCGACG
>DASTUJ010000162.1 GCA_035759705.1 Actinomycetota bacterium
GCTGAAGCGCATCGAGAAAGCCCTGGAGGAGTCCGGGATGCTCGCCCGGGAGGGCGGAAAGCTGAAGCTGACCGCCCGGGGGATCCGAAAGCTCGGCGAGCGGGCTCTGGTCAAGGTCTTCGAGGTCCTGCAGCACGACCGGCCAGGCGCCCACGAGGACCGGTCGACCGGCGGCGCCGCCGAGCCGACCGGCGCCACCCGGCCCTGGCGGTTCGACGAGGACGGCGGCGAGATCTCGGTCCAGCGCACGGTGTTCAACGCAGTCACCCGCAGCCTGGCCCGGTCGGAGACCGGCGCGGTGAAGCTCCAGCCCGACGACTTCGAGCTGATCGAGTCCGAGTCCCGCACCCGAACCGCCACCGCCCTGCTGCTGGACCTGTCGTTCTCCATGCCTCTTCGGGGCCACTGGGTGGCCGCCAAGAAGATGGCGCTCGCGCTGCACGCTCTGATCGAGGGCAAGTACCCGCAGGACGACCTGTACCTCATCGGCTTCTCCGACTACGCCCGCAAGCTGGAGCCGGCGGAGCTGACGGTCGAGGGCACGATCGAACGGGTCTACGGCACCAACATGCAGCACGCCTTCCTGCTGGCCCGCCGGCTGTTGAGCGAGCACCCCGGTGCGACCCGCCAGGTGATCATGGTTACCGACGGGGAGCCCACGGCCCACCTGGTCGAGGGCTACAACGGCGGCGTCGAGGCGACCTTCCGCTGGCCCCCGACCTCCGAGACCATCCACAAGACGCTCGCCGAGGCGTCCCGGCTCTCCAGCTCCGGGATCACGCTGAACATCTACATGCTGGAGGAGGACGAGGGCCTCACCAGGTTCATGGACGAGCTGGCGCAGCTGACCGGGGGCCGGGTCTTCCACGCCGCCGGCCACGACATCGGCGAGTTCGTTCTGCGGGACTTCGTCAAGTACCGGTAGCCTGCGGGCGTGGCCAAACTCATAGATCTAAACGCCGATGTCGGCGAAGGCCTCCCCGAAGAACCCGAGCGGGCACTCCTCGAGGTGGTCTCCTCGGCCAGCATCGCCTGCGGCTTCCACGCCGGCGACGCGGCGACCATGCGACGAACGCTGGCGCTGGCAAAGGAGCTCGGGGTCCGGGTGGGCGCCCACCCCTCCTACCCCGACCGGGACAACTTCGGGCGGATGTCGATGGCGATGCGGCCCGAGTCGCTCGTCGACTGCATCGGCGAGCAGGTCTCGATGCTGCAGGAGGCGGCGCTGGAAACCGGCATGCACATCTCCTACCTCAAACCCCACGGGGCGCTGTACAACGACGCTGCCGTCGACGAGGCGGTCGCCCGCTCGGTCGCTACCGCCGCCGCCCTGCTGGGGCTGCCGATGATGCTCCTGGCCGGCGCTCCCACCCTCTCCCGGCTGCCCGGAGACTCACCCCCGGTGATCGCGGAGGGCTTTCTCGACCGCGGCTACCGGGAGGACGGCACCTTGGTTCCCCGAACCGAGACCGGCGCCCTGAGATCCGATCCGGCCGTCGCCGCCGCACAGGCGGTACGGCTGGCGCCCTCGGTCGACTCGCTGTGCGCCCACTCCGACTCCCCGGCTGCGGCGAGCCTCGCCCGGGCCGCCCGGGCTGCATTGGAAGCCGCCGGCTTCGGGATAGGCCCATGAGCGACGAGGTGCCGGAGTTCAGCGTCGACGACTTCGGCGACCGCAGCTTTATGGTCCGCTTCTCAGCCGAACCGTCGGCCGGCCTGACCGCGATCCTGGCGGCCCTGGCAAAGGCGGCGGCCGGTCTGGAGGGGGTGCTGGATGCCTGCCCCGGGCTGACCACCGTGCTGGTGGAGGCGCGTAGTGACCACCGGGACGCCGTCCGGGCCGCCCTTCCTGCACTCATGGCCGAGGTGGAGCCGGCGGAGGGCACCCTGCACGAGATCGAGGTGACCTACGTCGGAGAGGACCTCGAATGGGTTTGCGAACACCTCGGCCTGACCTCCGAAGCCCTGGTGGCCCTCCACTCGGAACCGCTCTACGACGTGAGGCTGCTCGGCTCCCCCGGCTTCGTCTACCTGTCGGACGTGTCGCCGAAGATCGCCGTACCCAGGCTGTCCGAGCCCCGGGAGATGGTTCCGGCGGGCTCGGTCGGCATCGGGGGCAGCCAGGCCGGCATCTACGGCCGGGCGCGGCCCGGGGGGTGGCGCATTCTCGGACGGACGGCGGAGGTGCCGGCGATCGTCCCCGGGGACCGGGTCAGGTTCGTCCCGCGGTGATTCGCATCGTCGCTCCGGCGATCGCCACCAGCGTCCAGGACCAGGGCAGGTTCGGCATGCGAATGATCGGCTTCGGTCGCTCGGGGGCGATGGACCCGGAGTCGCTGCGCGCAACAAACCGGGCGGCGGGCGCCTACGCCGGTTCGGCGGGGGTGGAGTTCGGCCCGGGCGTCCTGGTGATCGAGACCACCACCGCAGGCACCCTGGCATTCGGCGGGGCTCCCCGGCCGGGTGCGCCCTGGTGGCAGACGCTTGAGGTGGAGGCCGGCGAGCGGTTCGAGCTGGGCAGCCCGGCCGAGGGGATGTGGAGCTACCTGGCGATCGGTGGAGGAGTCGACGCGCCAATGGTCATGGGCAGCCGGTCGACCAACGTCCGGGAGGGCATAGGCCGGTGGCTGACGCCCGGCGACCTGCTGACGGCGGGGGCCGAAGCCGCCGCTCCGGAGCCGCCGGTCCGGCCGTCCATGACCGGCGAGATCCGGGTCATCGGCGACCTCTCGGGCGACTGGACGGTCGGAGGGCGCGTGGACCGCATGGGTTACCAGTTGGAAGGCCGGACCGTGGAGGGCGGCCGAAGCGACCTACACTCCGAGCCGCTGCTGCCCGGGTGCATTCAGATCCCGCCCAACGGCAAGCCGATCGTCCTGATGGCCGAAGGCCCGACCGTCGGCGGATACACGCTCGGCGGCGTGATCCACTCGGAAGATCTGAGGCTGGTGGCGCAGACCCAGCCCGGTGGCCGCCTGACGCTGGTTCGGCGACCGTAGGCCGCTGGGGGCCGGGGCCGCAGGCGACACCGGCCCGGGCGGTTCTTGACAGCATCCGGAGTACAGGTTGATCCTCGACTTCCACCTACAAGGAAGAGCGCATTTCTGACCTGA
>DASTUJ010000163.1 GCA_035759705.1 Actinomycetota bacterium
CAGCTTCGTCATCCGGGAACGGCCCTTGACATCCAGCTTCCGGGCCCTCTCCATCAGCTCGTCCCGGGTGTGGCCAATCACGTCGACCCCTCCGGCGGTCGGCCGGTTAGTCCCGGCGCCGCCTTTGGCCTGAGGGTCGGAGGGGCCCTTCTCGGGTTTGGGCTCCCAGTGGTCCCCGACCTTCTCGAACGAGTGCTTGAGCGAGGCGAAGGCGGTCTGGTGGGCCCGCGCCTCGTCGTCGTACTGCTCGTGCGCCGCTTCCAGCGTCTTGGCGTAGGTACGCTGGGCCTTCTTCGGCGAACGCTGGATAGTCCCGGGTAGATCCTCTTTGGCGTCATTCGGCACGTCGAACCTCCTGGCTAGATCCCGTTTCTCCAGTAGGCGGGGTGCGTTCGCCCGGGCCCTCGCACCGGCACCGACGATGTCGGGGGACGGTTCTTGCAGCCCGCCTGGAGGAGCTAGGCCCGTAGAACGTGGAGCTGGAAGAAGCCGGCGTCGGCGTCCAGGGTCTCCGACGACCCGAACCCGGCCGCTCTCGCCAGCTCGTGCACAATCGGCGCACGGATGACCGTGCCAATCGCCGCCGAAGGCTGCTCCGCCATCGCCGCCGGCAGGCAGTGGGTGATGCTCCAGCCGTACATCATGCGCTCCATGTCGTCGCCCGGAGCGGTGAACTCGTCGGCCACTTTCTCGTCGGCAACCAGGACCAGCCCGCCCTCGGCGAGCACCTCCCGGGCCGCCCGCAGCACCTCCACCGGGTTCGACATGTCGTGGAGGGCCTCCAGGATGGTGATGAGGTCGAAGGGACCCTCCCGATCCATGGCGGCCGCGTTGGCAAGTTCGAAGCGGACCTCCACGCCGGCTTTCGCCGCGTTCTTCCGGGCGGCGGCAATGCTCTCCGCATCCAGGTCCCAACCGATGACCCTCGCTCCGGGCAGCTGACCCGCCATGGCTATCGCCGCCCAGCCCACACCGCAGCCGAGATCGGCGATCGTAGCTCCGGCGTTCAGGCGTTCGGTCAGCCCGTCGACTGCTCCGATCCACGACGGGACCAGGTCGTGGGTGAACGCCGGTCGATTGACGGCGCCCTGGCCGTGCATCATGTGCGGGCCGTAGTCGGCGAAGGTGACCCCGCCCCCCGTGCGGTAGGCCTCGGTCACCCGGTCCAGGGTCTGGCCGATGCCGACCACGATGTCGGCCAGAGGAGAAACGTGGGTGGGATCCTCCTCCCCCGTGAAGATCGCAGCGGCTTGGCCATCCAGACGGTAAACGCGGGAATCCTGATCTGCCGCCGCGTCGTCCACTGTGAGAAAGCCGGCCACCGCCTGCTGCTCCAGCCACTCCCGGGCGTAGCGCGGGTGGATGCCGGCGGCCTCGGCCAGCCCGGCCGGGGTGTGGGGGGCTTCGGCGAGCACCCGATACAGCCCGAGGGTACGCCCGATGTGGATCGAGAACACCTCGAGCGCCGCCGTCGCCGATGAAATCAGCCGATCCTCCAGCGACTCGGTCGGGGCGATCACGGTCATGCGGGCCTCCTAACAGACTAATTGGTCGGTTAAGTATCGATACCGACTAGTTGGTCTGTCAAGTGGTTAAATGGAAACATGCGAGACGCAGTCACCACGAAGCGCCGGATCCTCGAGGTCGCGCAGGACCTGGTGCTGGACCGGGGGTTCAGCGCCACCACCGTCGATGCCGTAATCGACGCCGCCGGGATCTCCAAGGGAGCCTTTTTTCATCACTTTGCGTCCAAGAACGCCCTCGGGCAGTCGATGCTCGAACGTTACGCCGCAGCCGACGCCGAGATGCTCGAGAGTTTCATGGGCAAGGCGGAAGCAATCTCTGAAGATCCCGCCGAGCAGTTGATAGCGTTCGCCCGGGCGTTCGAGGAGGCTTCCGACGAGCTGTTCTCCGACCCGGGCTGCCTGTTCGTCTCCTTCGTCTACGAGAAGATGCCCGACAGCCGGGAGGCTCACCAGGTCATCCGGAACACCATCGAGTTGTGGCGGAAGCGCCTGGGCGACAAGGTGCGGCAGGCGTTCGCCGAGCGGTCGATCACCGGCACCGACCCGGACTCGCTGGCCGACCTGATGTTCACCACGTTCGAGGGCGCCTTTGTCCTGGCCCGGGCAACCGGTGACCCGAGCGACGTGCGCCGCCAGCTCGGCCACTACCGGCGCTACTTGGAGCTGGTGCTGAATAAGCCGGTCCATGACTGAGACGTTCTGGTATTTCGAGCCTTGCGAAGCGGAGCGGGTGACCATCACCGTTGCCGACATGCCCGAGAACCCTGGCTACTGGGTCCGCGAGCAGGGCCTGGTGGGAACCGACCGCCCGGCAGTACGGGTCACGTACCGCAAGACGGTCTTCTATCTGGACGACGAGTTCGGCAAAGGCTGGCGCAAGGTCACCGAGGAGCAGGGCAGCCCCCAGGCGGCCCACGCCGAGCTGCATCCGGTCGAGGGTTCGGTCCGGTCTCGCGATGCGTGAGGACGTGCCCGCCCCGGGCATACGGCGAAAGTCATGTGGGATTGCCCTTACGGGCAGACATCTGGAACCGCATAGCTTCCAAGAGCAGCCGGGGCTAGAATTTCCACGGATTCCAGCAATAGCTACCGCACTGCCGTCTCAGCCGTAGCAGGTTTTGGCCGGCGTCTTCCTCGCCGTCATTGGACCTGCACGTTGGGGGAAGCTGTCGGATCTCAACAACCGGGAAAGCGCGAGTTTCGGCGGGATCCACGGAGGACCGGATCATGGGGCCAAGCGTGATCGGAGGGGGGAAGCTCAGCGGCTCGCGCTTCATGCCCCACACACCTCAGATGCCGGAGACCCCACAAAGATCTCGCTTCAGTCCCATTGTCGAGCTCCACCGTCTGGCCGGAAATGCGGCTGTGACCCGGATGTTGACGGACTCTCCGCCTATCAACATTCAACGTGATATCGGCCTCGAGATGGAATTCGGCTACGTCGAAACCTTTAGGACTGTGAAGGGGATGTTGGGCAGCAAAAAGAGGGAGAGACTAGGCAAACGCCAGGAGCTCGCCCCTTCCCGTCACGGATTCTTGATCACCGCCGACGATCCGCCCGCTGGTTCATCGGGCGTCCTCTCGGACCTTGAGCTGATAGTGCACCCTCCGGTTGACGACATGAGCCCGCAAGGAAGGGGCCAATTCCAGGCCAGTCTCGTTGCAATGCAGGCTCTAATCTCGTCGCTGGTCGCGTTGACCCCCAAACGAGGGACGGACATCTCGGCCACAAAGTTCGGCGGTGCGGCAGACCTGTTCGTTAGCCCGCAAGGCAGTTCGGCCTTTGACTCAGGCCAGATTCAAGTGACCGCCGGACTCTCCTATCCCGCCCTGGCGCAGATCCGGTCCGGTGCCGCTTACAAGCGATTCGACAGGGCCCTCCAAGCGACAAATTCCGACAAGATCAAGGCTTACGCGATGGGGTCTGGAGGAGCCGGACACGCACCCGAGTATTGGGACGCATGCCGTCGAAGGACAGAGGGGATTATCAGCGTGGGCCGCCTTGAAATAACCGACGACCATCGAGACATTCTGGCCTCGGTAATGAGCCTGATAGTCCAGATTCCAATTTCGGCGTGGCTAAATCGCGGGAATCTGCCCTACCCCAAAGCAGCTGCGCTGCTAATGGCTCGAACAGACTTCTCAGCAATCATTCGCAAGATGCCATGGCCGCTCGGGAAACTCGTCTCCGAGTACCACAGCTGGAACGAGATGCTGCTGGGGGTAGTCAACCAGTTCGTGCCCCAGCAGCTGAAGGAGTCCGATCGCATATTCCCCTCCGCCTTCAGCACCAAAGGCGTTCCTCAGCTTCGCCTTACCCTCGGGGAGTGGTTCTCGGGGATGGGTAGAGAGCTTCCAGTCGACAGGTTGACCGAAGAGGACTATCCCTCGTCGCTCGGCAAGTCCGAGGCGGCGGCGGTCGAAGGACTTGGGGCGTTCAGAGAAAAGGTCGATCCCGGTCAGCGCCCCATCTACGAATTCCGAGGGCTGAAGTCTGTCACCTGGGATCATCTAGCGGATGTCGGACTCGGCTTTTGGGACTACATTGCCGATGCTCACGCCAATTACGAGTCAACCCAGTCTGTGCCTTCACGCCCTTCGGCACCTCTGGTTCACAACAACGTCTTCGGCAACCCGACCATCGGCAGCGAAAACCTTTAGTTGCGGCATGGCCACGGTCGATTTAGGCCGAATCGTGTTGACGGCAGAGTAGGAGCCAGGCCACCGGCGCGGGCGCCCGATGCCGGCCCATGACCGACACGCACCTAACCTGCTAGCGGGGTGACCGGGCCCGCCAGCGGCGCCGGGCTTTCCGTGCCGCCCTGGTCGAGGCGGAACGGCGGGTACTCGTCGGTCATCAACAACACGTAGGCGCACACCCGGTAGACCCACCGGTTCAGGCCCATCAGCAGGTCGAACAGGGTGTCGTTGTACTTGCCGGTGAACAGCAGGATCAACCCGGCGACGACGGCCAAGATGCCGATGAGGCCGGGGCTCGTGACCTGAATCGCCGTATTGTCGGTGGTCACCGAGTAGGCGCCGCCCGTCAGGAGCCCAATAATCAGCAGGTGCGGCAGCGCCAGCAGCCACGCCTTCACCAAAACTAGTCCCCTGGACAGCTTCTCCGGGTATTCGATGTTCAGCCGGGCCGGATACGCGGGGTCGTCATCAAGAGAGAACGGCGGGTACTTGTCGGTGCCGAGCACCCCGGTGCAGTAGTAGGCGACCCTCCAACCCCAGCGGAGGACGCCTGCGTTGTAATCGAACAGCGCCCGGGGGTACTTGCCGGTGAACAGGATGGCGAACCACGCCCCAATCGAGACAAACAGCGCGCCCAGGATCAGGAAGAGCAGGACGATGAAGTGCGGGATGGCCAGGAACCACTTCACCAGCCACTTCCAGCGGGACAGGGCCTCGTCCAGCGTGCCTTCAAGCGAAACCGGATAACTGCCTGGGCTCGACGTCATCTCTTTCCCCTTTGAATTTGGGCCTTCGATCAGGACCTGCAATCAGTGTGCACCTGGGAACAAGCGCCGTCTAGAAATTCCGGAACTTCCCCTTGACCTTGGAGTCGACTCCAAGGTGTACGCTGCCCAGCATGGGACTGAAGGTTTCGGAAATTGCGAAGCGGGCGGGGGTCTCGCCGGACTCAATCCGCTACTACGAGGGGCTGGGCCTCCTAGCGACGGCCGGCCGGACCCCATCCGGCTACCGGCAGTTCGATGAGGACGCGGTCAAGCGGATCCACTTCATCAAGGACGCCCAGAGCCTGGGTCTCAGACTCGACGAGATCGGTGAGCTGCTGAAAATCCAGGACGACGGGGCCTGCCCCTGCGG
>DASTUJ010000164.1 GCA_035759705.1 Actinomycetota bacterium
GGAGTTCACCGAGAAGGTCAAACAGGTCGTGTTCCTTTCCGCGACCCCGAGCGCCTACGAGCTCCAGGTTTCCAAGAACGTCGTCGAGCAGGTCGTCCGCCCGACCGGACTCATCGACCCCGAGGTGATCGTGAAGCCGACCAAGGGGCAGGTCGACGACCTGATCGAGGAGGTCCGCAAGCGGGCCGAGGCGGGGGAGCGAATCCTCGTCACCACGCTGACCAAGAAGATGTCCGAGGACCTGACCGACTATCTGCTCGAGATGGGGATCCGTGTCCGGTACCTGCACGCGGAGATCGACACGATCCAGCGGATCGAGATCCTGCGCGACCTCCGGCTGGGCGAGTTCGACGTCCTGGTCGGCATCAACCTGCTGCGGGAGGGTCTCGACCTTCCCGAGGTGGCGCTGGTGGCGATCCTGGACGCCGACAAGGAGGGGTTCCTGCGCTCCCAGACCTCGCTCATCCAGACCATGGGGCGGGCGGCCCGGAACGTCGAGGGCCAGGTCATCATGTACGCCGACAACGTCACCGACTCCATGCGGGCCGCCATCTCGGAGGCCACCCGGAGGCGGGAGATCCAGCTGGCGTACAACGCCGAGCACGGGATCAACCCGTCGACCATCCGCCGCAACATCTCGGACATTCTGCTGGGCGCAGAGTCCGGCGGCGCCCCGCTCCCGAAGGGCCGGGGACGGCGCGCCCGGCAGCGGGAGGAGCTGGGCCTGCCGAGAGACGAGCTGGTGCGGCTGGTGCAGTCGTTGGAGTCGGAGATGCACGAGGCGGCCAAGAGCCTGCGTTTCGAGTACGCTGCCCGCTTGCGAGACGAAGTCTCCGACCTGAAGCGGGAGCTCAAAGCACTTGCCTGATTTCGACCCGACCACAAACGGCCACCCCAAGTCCAACGGACAGGCCGGCGGTAAATCCTCAGCCTCCGGACCCCGGCGCGGCGGGGGCATCCTTCTGATGGCCGTGGTTTCCGCCATGACCGGCCTCAACCTCATGCTCGGCGGAGGTTTGGGCTTCGTGGTGGGCGCTTTGACCGACGCAGGGGACGCCACCCCGGCCCTGGTTGTGTTGGGGGCCGGGCTCGGCGCGGCTGCTGGGGTGTTTTTCGGGGTTCGGGTCGCTCTGGGCTTTGGGGGCTCCAGCGGCATCAGTTCGCAGAAATGGCTGACCGCCTGGGGTTTCGCCGGCCTGGTGGGGTCTATCGCCCTGGCCGCCCTGGTCGCCAGCCCGTTGACCCCGATCATCTGCATCCTTCTGCCCGGCCTGGCAGCGGCTTTGGGGGACCGGTACTCGGTCAAGAAGCACCTGGCGGCCACCGGGCAGGCCAAGCCGAAGCCGAAGGTCCGGGAGCAGGAAGAAGCTCCGGAGTAGCCCGCTCGAAAAGTGGGAAACTCGAACATATGATCGATCAAGCCGGCACAGGCATGGGACAATACAGATATGGAGAAGGATGCCTTCGGCAGCTGATTTGACGGCGATCCTTCGGCTCGCGTGAGCACTAAGAAACGGGCCGGTGCGGCCACCGATCTGGTCATCCGTGGGGCGAGGGAGCACAACCTCAAGGACGTTCACCTTGAGCTCCCGCGTGACGCAATGATCGTGTTTACCGGGATCTCCGGGTCGGGGAAGTCGTCTCTGGCGTTCGACACCATCTACGCAGAGGGGCAGCGGCGCTACGTCGAGAGCCTCTCCTCCTACGCGCGCCAGTTTCTCGGGCAGATGCAGAAGCCGGAGGTGGACTTCATCGAGGGGCTGTCGCCGGCGATCTCGATCGACCAAAAGTCGGCTTCCCGCAACCCGCGGTCGACGGTCGGCACGATCACCGAGATCTACGACTACCTCCGCCTGCTCTACGCCCGCATCGGCAAGCAGCACTGCTGGAACTGCGGCCGCCCGATCGCCCGGCAGACCCCGGAGCAGATCGTCGACCAGGTGATGGAGCTGCCGATGGGCACCAAGTTCCAGGTGCTTGCGCCGATCATCCAGGGCAAGAAGGGGGAGTACGAAACCCTCCTGGAGGACCTGGCGAAGAAGGGGTACGCCCGGGCCAAGGTCGACGGCGAGCTGCTGGACCTGTCGGAGAAGCACCGGCTCGACCGGTACTACAAGCACAACATCGAGGTGGTGGTCGACCGCCTGGTGCTCAAAGAGGGAATCACCCGCCGGCTGACCGACTCCATCGAGACCGCCCTGGGCCTGGCCGAAGGGCTAGTGACCATCGACCTGGTGGACGAGGATCGCACCATCGGGTATTCGCAGAGCGCCGCCTGCCTGAACTGCGGGCTGTCGTTCGACGAGCTAGCACCCCGGAACTTCAGCTTCAACACGCCCTACGGCGCGTGCCCCCGCTGCGACGGCCTGGGGACCCACCTGGAGGTCGACGCCTCGCTGATCGTAAGCAACGACGAGCTTTCGATCTCCACCGGCGCGATCCGGCCCTGGTCGGCCGCCAAGGCCGAGTACTTCATCCGGATGATGGACGCAGTTTCCGAGAAGTTCGGCTTCTCCATCGACACACCGTGGGCCGAACTGACCGACACCCAGCGCGAGGTCATCTTCCACGGGACCGGCGAGGAGCAGGTGTTCATCAAGTACAAGAACCGGTACGGCCGGACCCGGCAGTATCACACGACGTTCGAGGGGGTAGTGCCCTGGCTGGAGCGCCGCCGGACCGAGACCGAGTCGGAGTTCGCCCGGGAGCGCATCGAGCAGTTCTTCCGGGAGGTTCCGTGCCCGGCCTGCAACGGCGCCCGACTGAAGCCGGAGGCGCTGGCGGTTCTGGTCGACGGGAAGAACATCTGGGAGCTGAGCCGGATGGCGATCCTGGACGCCGAGAAGTTCCTTGGGTCGCTGGACCTGTCGGAGCGGGACCACTCCATCGCCGACCGGGTCCTGAAGGAGATCAACGAGCGGCTGGGGTTTCTCATCGACGTCGGCTTGGACTACCTGTCGGTCGAGCGGTCGGCGGCGACCCTTGCCGGCGGGGAGGCGCAGCGCATCCGGCTGGCCACCCAGATCGGCAGTGGGCTGGTAGGGGTGCTCTACATCCTGGACGAGCCGTCGATCGGGCTGCACCAGCGGGACAACAAGCGGCTGATCGAGACGCTCCTGCGGCTGAAGCATCTCGGCAACACACTGATCGTCGTCGAGCACGACGAGGAGACCATCGCGGTGGCGGACTACGTGGTCGACATCGGCCCCGGGGCGGGCGAGCACGGCGGAGAGGTCGTCTACGCCGGGCCGGTCAAGGGCCTGCTGAAAGCAAAGAACTCCCTAACAGGCGGGTACCTGTCCGGGCGGCTGAAGATCGATGTCCCGAAGAAGCGCCGCACGCCGGGGGAGTCGGCCCTGACCGTTATCGGGGCGAACGAGCACAACCTGAAGGACCTGGACGTCCGGTTCCCGCTGGGAGTGTTCACGGCGGTGACGGGAGTCTCGGGCTCGGGTAAGTCGACCCTGGTGAACGAGATCCTCTACCGGGCGGTCCACCGGCACCTGTTCCGGGACGCCAAACACCTGCCCGGCCGCCATAGGAAGGTGGAGGGGCTGGGGGGCGTCGACAAGGTCATCGACATCGACCAGTCGCCCATCGGCCGTACCCCCCGGTCGAACCCCGCCACCTACACCGGCGTCTTCGACAGCATCCGCACCCTGTTCTCCCAAACGGAAGAAGCCCGCATGCGGGGCTACCAGCCGGGGCGGTTCTCCTTCAACGTGAAGGGCGGGCGCTGCGAGAACTGCCAGGGCGACGGCCAGATCAAGATCGAGATGTACTTCCTGCCCGACATGTACGTCACCTGCGAGATCTGCAAGGGCCGCCGGTACAACCGGGACACGCTGGACGTCCACTACAAGGGCAAAACCATTGCCGAGGTGCTTGAGATGAGCATCGAGGAGGCGCTGGACCTGTTCCGGCCGATCCCCAAGATCGCCCGGCACCTGCAGACGCTGAGCGACGTGGGCCTTGGCTACGTGCGGCTCGGCCAGCCGGCGCCGACGCTCTCCGGCGGCGAGGCGCAGCGGGTGAAACTGGCCACCGAGCTGGCGAAGCGTGCCACCGGCCAGACGCTGTACATCCTGGACGAGCCGACCACCGGCCTGCACTTCGAGGACATCTCCAAACTGCTGAAGGTCCTCCACGGCCTGGTCGACAAGGGGAACTCGGTGGTGGTCATCGAACACAACCTCGACGTGATCAAGACCGCCGACTGGATCATCGACCTCGGCCCGGAGGGCGGCGGCGGGGGCGGAAGGATCGTCGCCGAGGGAACTCCGGAGGAGGTGGCGGGGATCAGTGCGTCACATACCGGCCGTTTCCTCAAGCCGGTTTTGGCAGGGCGCTCCGCGTAAAGGCCTCGCTGCCCGAAGTTGACCGGGGCATTTCACTCTGTCAAATCTAGGTACTTTTGGTGCCCGATCCTACTGGTATGACTCTTGTTGTCACTCTCCCCTCGCCACATGATTTGAACGTCGCCATTGTGCGGCGAAACAGGTAGCTCGGCGGTCCCCGAGCCTGAGCCTGAGAAGGCGGCGTCCCGAGTTGGTCTAGCCGTCACTCGGGAAGCGGCGGGCTTCTACGGTCGGGATCGTTTACCTGGGGGCGGGGGAAGGATTTTTGTGATGAGTGAGTTCGTGTTCAGAAACCTCTCGGTAAAGCTAATGCCGGAGTTGGAGGAGAAGTTCGGGCCGGGGTGCCCGCGCTGCAGCGTCGTGGCCAGCATTCCATGTGGCCCGTGCAGCCAGCTGATCAGCGTCCCTACCGGCTGCCTTCGGTGCAGCCAGTTCGTCAGCATTCCATGTGGCCCGTGCAGCCAGCTGATCAGCGTCCCTACCGATTGCGGATGGTGCAGTCAGCAGATCTCGTGCCCGGGCGGGTCTATTCGTTGTCTCGGGATCAGTTGCGGCGGCGGCAGCCGGCTCGACATCTTCGAGGAAATCGCAATCAATCCTGCCCAGGATCTCGGGGTCCTGAAGCAGCAACTGCAAGGTGCGCTGGCGGAGGTTGAGGCCCAGGAAGCCGCTCTGGCGTCCGCGGCAAAGCCGAAGTCGGTGGAGGAGATCGACGAGCTCAAGAAGCAGCTCTTGGCTGCGGTAGAAGAGCTTGACGAGCAGCGCGCGGCTTTCGAGGGATAGACGTCAATGGCCAAGCCGGTGGTGGGACTGAGCGCGGCTCTGGACCGAGATGTCCGTCTGAATCCCGCCTACCGGCTTTGGAACCTTGCCGAGCTCCCAGAGGCCGAACGCAAGGCGCTCTGGGACCTCGGCGTGGACCCCCTCCTGGCCCACGGGCTCATCACTGCGGATGCCGGCTCCGGCCTGCCCGACAAAGTAGTCGACCGGGCCGGTACCGACCTGCTGGACGAACTCCGTTGCTCAGCGCATTTCCCGGTCGACGCTGTAGAACGCTTTCTCCCACTCCTTTTGGACGATGTGCTGCAGGTGGACCTGGATGGTGAATTTGTCGGGGGTCCCCGGGCCTACCTCAATCTGGCTGGTGACCCGGACGAGTGGCCGGCGCTCGACCGGCTGGCCGGGCTCTCTCAGAACGCCGTCGGGTACGCGGAGCGGCTGGGCTCGTTCTCAGTGGAACACCTCACCGCGCGCCTTTACTGCTTCTTCCGCATCCCCTTGGCACCTCGCTGGCGCCATCGCTACCCGGATATGGACTCCGTTCTGGAGATCGTGGGGCATAACAATCCCCGATCTTCCCTAACGCGGCACTGGACCCGCTACGGGGAGAGCTTGAGTGAGGATTGGATCTCCTGGCGCCGGAAGGACGAGCACCCCCTTCGGGCCGCGGCCTTCCCCTACAAGCTCTACATCAGCCCGGCGATGGAGGCGATCGAGGATGCGATGACCGTCATGGTCGACGCACTGACAGAATCCGGCGCGATGGCATTCAAATTGGGGTCCGACGCGCCGGGGTTGCTTCGCCCGGACAAAGCCGTGGTGTACCTAAGGGACAATGTCGAGTTGGAGCGGGTGGCCCGGGCAGTGGAGCGAGCTCTGGGAGGGTTCCCGGCGCACGGCGTGCCATTCACTGCTCAATTGGCAGAAGAGGGCCTGATCTCTTGGGGAGGGGACCCCGAGGCGGGAGAGGAGCCGGTAGGAGCCGAAACCGAAAGTTGGAGGCTGTCGATCTGTCGAAGGTTGGCCGAGAATCTGGTGGCGGCCGGCCGGGCAGGGCTAAAGCAGGGATGGCCGGCACGTTTTGCACTGGCCCGGCTGGCGCTCGACGGCGTCGACGTGACGACATTCGCCCCGTCGGGGCTGGAGCCACCTCGGCAGAAGCGAGCTGCACTCAAACCAGAGTTGGTCCAGGCATGAAGATGACGGAAGAGTTCATCCTTGCGCCGGACGTGATGATCATCGATGTCAAATATCTGCCGCGTGCAGTGCGGGATGAAATCGGAGCCGAGGGCGGCTTTGCTCTTACCCAGCCCCGGGCCAGGTCCGCGTCCAGCCTGATCGACGCCGCGATGGCCGGACTGCTGAACGAGTTCAGGTCGGAGTCAACCATCGTGCATGCGGTGATCCGGTTCAGCCGGCAGCACGACCTGGACCCGGAAGAGACGCTGACCGGATCTTTCCCCGTGCTGAAGCAATGCATCGACCAGGGCTATCTCGTGCCTCCCGGGACCGAGTTCGCCACGACCCGGGAGGTTCTTTTGACCGTGGGGGCGTCGGTGGAGGCGGGGACGGTTTTGCGCTGTGTACAGGTCCTAGAGGACACCGAGATCTATCAGCTTGCGTGCTGCGACGGGACGTTCGCCGCGCTGAAGGCAATCCGGCCGGGGAGAAGTGGATTCGCCTCCGGCGCCCTTGAGCGAGAGCGGCGGATCCTTGAGCACCTGGACGGTCGCGTCGGACCCCGGTTGTTGGGAACCGGCTATCTGCAAGACAATGCCTGGCTTGCGATGGAATGGTGCGAAGGGGTGAGCGCAGCAGTGGCGGGCGCCGCCCGTCGGAGCGGTTTCGGAGAAGCGGCGCTGCTCGACCTCTGCCGGCAGATAGCTCTCGCCTACCAGGAGCTCCACGATCTGGGCGTGGTTCATGGTGATGTCCACCCACAAAACATGATGATCGGGCGGAACGGATCTGTGCGTCTGATCGACTTCGGCTTGGGGAGGCTCCTCGGCGAGCCGATAAACGGTTTGCCTACCCCACGGGGAGGAGTGCCCGCATACTTCGACCCTGCCTACGCGACCGCCCTCGCCGAAGGGCGACCCGTCCCTGCCGCGAGCATTGAGTCCGATCTCTATTCAATGGCCGCGGTGATCTACGAGATGATGACCGGCTCGCCCTACCTGGACCTTTCGATCGAGCCGGCTGAGATGTACCGGCAGATCCGGGAGGACCCGCCGCTCCCATTCACAAGACGGGGAAGGTCCGCATGGCCCGGGGTTGAAAACGTCCTGCGGCAGGCACTGGCCAAGGATCCGGCAGACCGTTTCCCGAACGCCGGGGCCCTCGCAGGCGCGCTGGCTGTAGAGTCACCTGCCCCGGCCGGGGCAAGTGGGTTCCGGCGAAAGAGTGGGACAGGTTTGGAATCGGTGCTCGAATCCTTCCTTTCCCGGGTCGGCCCCGGCGGGCAATGGTTCGAGAACGGGCTACCCAACCAGCCCAGCTGTTCGGTCGCCTATGGGGGGGCAGGAGTCGCGGCTGCTCTACACCGGATTGCCTGCCTGCAGGAACGACCGGATCTCCTAACTCTGGCCGACGAATGGATAGTGCGATCTGAGCGAGGGTCGCAATCGCTCGGTGCGTTCCACAACGCGGATCTCCAGGTAACTCCCGACGTAACCGGCAGGGTCAGCCTTTTTCATGCCCGTAGCGGAATCCGAGCGGTACAAGCTCTGATCAGCAATGCACTGGTGGATCCCTACGCCCGGCAGGAGGCGATCGAGCAGTTCGTATCGGAGTCCGAGCAGCCGTGCGACAACCTGGACCTAACGGTAGGACGGGCGAGCACGGTGCTCGGATCGAGCCTGCTAATCGAAGCAGTCGGCGAATCCCGATACTGCGACTCCCAGCGCCTTCTCAATCTCGGCAACCGGACCCTGGCCGGCATTTGGGACGAGCTGGACACCATGCCCCCCATCCGGGACGCCCGGAAACTAAATCACCTCGGGATCGCTCACGGGTGGGCCGGCCTGCTTTACGTCACGCTGCGGTGGTGCCGGGCCGCCGGCCTGGAGCACCCGGCGGCGCTGGAGACCCGCTTGGGGGAGCTGGCCGATCTCTCAGTGGCCAGCGGCATGGGCGCCCACTGGCCCTGGACAAACGACCCCGGAAGGGAAGGCAACGTCATGCCCGGCTGGTGCAACGGTACGGCGGGACACGTGCACCTGTGGACCCTTGCTCATTCGGTGCTGAAGGAGCAGAGGTGGGGTGAGTTGGCGGAGCAATCGGCGTGGGACACCTACATCTCGGCAGGAGGGATCAGCCAACTTTGTTGTGGGCTAGCCGGTCAGTCTTACGCTCTCCTGGAAGCCTACCGTCACTTCGGCGAGCAGCGATGGTTGAGCGCAGCTTTGGAGCTGGGCGCGCGGGCAGCCGCCGGGCTCGGAGACGAGCCACTAGCAAAAGACGGACTTATCCCCGGCAGCCTCCACAAGGGCGACGTTGGGATCGCAGTCCTGGCAGCCGACCTGTCCCGGCCGGAGCAGGCCGCCATGCCGGTCTTTGCCGCCGAAGGCTGGTAGGGCAGACCCACTATCTCCCCGCGAACTCCCGGACCTGTTTGCACACGAACTGCCCGTTTTCCAGCAGCTTGAACTCCATGTCCAGCGACTTCGGCTTGTCGCTGTCGACCACAACGAAGTCGCAGTCGCCCGGGTAGTAGGTCGGGTCCGCCGCGCAGTACGCCTTCTCCACCGCCACTGCGATTTCCACAAGCTCCAGCGTGCTCTCCCGGCTCAGGACCGGCTTGGTTCGCTCCGGTCCGTCCTTGACCGGTTTGGCGAAGCGGGTAATTGTGATCGACGTCGGCTCCTCGCCGAGCCCGATGCCCGCAACCGATACTTCCGTCCACGTCCCTGGGTCGGGGTTGGTGACCAGGTTGTTGCCCTCCTGGATTGACAGCGAGTAGCCGAAGACGCCGGTGGCGTTCACCACCCGGGTGATCACCACGGCGTTGGCTGCCACCGGGGACTCGGTGTCGTAGGTCGGGACTATGGCCGACCCCATGGCAACCGTGGCGTGGTCGATCCGGGCAAAAGACCGCTCCTCGATCGCCCGCTTGTTCCAGAGGCTGGCGTAGACACCCTTGACCGCGCAGGCCACCGACTTGGGCTTGACCTTGCGTTTGACCTCGCTGCCCTCGTCCTCCTCCTCGATCACACACGACCAGTCCGGGTTGTCCTTTTTGGCAACCGTCGAGGAGTAGCTATCGTGCAACCCGGCGCCGTCGAAGTTGGGAATGTCCTCCGCATTGGCGCTGGACCGGATCTTCACCTTCTCCACCCCCGGAAGGGCCGAGGCGAATTTGGCCTTGATCGCGGCCAGGTCATCGTCCGGCAGCCGGCCGCTCATAAAGAGACCCTGCACCTCCCCGGCCAGCATCACCCGTTCGGCGGGGGAGAGGACGCCGGCCTTCTCGGCGGCGACCAGTGCCTTCAGCTTGGCCCGCAGGAATGCGTTGGGCGGGTGGTCGACGAAGTTGCGGTAGAAGGTGAGCGGGAGGCCAAATCCCTCAGGAACCAGGTCGTATCCGAGGTCCGCACTGCGTGTACCCGGCTGACTCAACCTGCCGAGCGCATCTTTATGCACCAGGAACCCGATGTTTGCCGCTTTCCCGCCGTAGCGCGAAGACGTGGCCAGCGCATCGGCAGCCGAGCCGGCGGCCATCTCGTCGTAGGTTCGGATCTGCGTCTCGTCGTCCCAAACCAGCGGCACCCACGGACGGTTGTTGCGCTCGGCGAGCTTGGCGGCTACCTCCTCATCCGACGACTCCTCCAGAGTGAAATCGTCCTTGGCAACCGTCAGGTGGACCGGCTTGTCCGCCCAGGGGGCCAGCCTGGGGTGCTCCGGGCCGGCGTCTCGCAGCACCATGTTCGGCGTGCCGCGCTCCTTGGACTTGAGGTTTACGTGCGAGTTGGCGTCCTGGACCGCCTTGGTCATCACTCCGGCCACCACTGAAAGGTCGAGCGGAAGCTCCTCGAAGACCGGTATGTCGGCGGGGGAGAGTTCGTCGTTGCTCTCCGGGAAAATCCTGAGGTACCCCCATGCCTCGCCCACGTTCATCGGCAGGTACACGATCGACCCCAGGATCCGGTCGAGCGGCACCACCTCGATTCCTGCCGCCGCCAGGTCCGTAGCGACCGTCGCGGTGGTCTGCTGCTGGCCCGCAGGTACGAAAGCAAAGCGCGCGCCCTGGATCTTGATGGCAGCTTTGACCGCGGTGACCGCCTTGAGGACATCCCCTTCGCTGATCAGGTCCTGCGGGTAGAACTGCAGGCCGTAGAGGGGCTCTGCGCCGCCATCCAGAAAGTAGGTGTGGACCACTCCGGCGACGTAGCGGGACTTGGGCTGGGTGAAGTAGGTGATCCGGTTGAACTCGTCCAGCCCCTCGGGCGCTCCCAGCGCCTCCCGGGCGAAGAAGTAGTGGTACTGGGCGGAGTCGGGGACGCTGCCGTTCTGCGTGAAGTTGCCGTTGATGAAGTGTGGGGTGGGCTCGCCGCTGCGGAGGTCGATCAGGAACTTGGCCAGGCGGCCGTTGGCCACCAGGTCGCCGGCGGGGATGGAGATGGCCGAGAAGGTCGCTTCGTCGGGTATCGATGAGTGGTCCAAAGGCAGGGCGCCCTCGGGGGGGACGGTGGGAACGGGGGGTGCTACGAGGGAAGCGAATCCTGCGGGTTCGGACGGCAGGCGCGTTAAAAATCCGAGCATGTGACCTCCTTGGCGTTGGCTACCGAAAGCCTAATTCCTGTACGGGCCCCGGCATCGGTAAATTTGCGAGACCGCTTCCATCTGCCCGGCCGCCCCTTGTATCCTCCCTCTCCCAATAACAAGGAGGGTTGCTTGTACGACTTCCTGCTCTTCGTGCACGTGCTGGCTGCGGTTATCTGGGTGGGCGGCGGGCTTGCGCTGAACATCGTCGGCACGAGGCTGGCGAATGCTTCGGGACCCGAGGCGATGTCCGGGTTCGCCCGGCAGGTCGAGTTCATCGGACAGCGGGTCTTCGCCCCGGTTTCCGGAATTCTGTTCCTGGTCGGGGTGTTCATGACGCTCGACCGCTGGAGCTTCAAGGACCTGTGGATCGCCATCGGCGTCGTCGGGTTCCTTTACTCCGCAATCACCGGCGCTGCAATTCTCGGCCCGCTGTCCGGAAAGACCGGAAAGCTGATCGCCGAGCGTGGAGCCGACGACCCCCAAGTGGCGTCCAACATCAAGAAGCTCTTTATGTTCGGCCGGGTGGAGGCGCTGGTGATGGTCCTCGTCATCGCAGCGATGACCATGAAGCCCACTCTCGGCTGAGGCTAAAGCTCCATCAGGTAGGCGATAACCGTTACTCCCGCATACTCGACATCCAGCTCAGGAGCCCGTTGAAACCCGAGGCTCTCGTGAAGGCCGATTGCGGCCGACATGAACGAGATCGTGTGAAGCAGCATCCGGGTCCTCCCGAGCCTGCGGGCGCGCTCCAGGCATTCGGTCATCAGTGCCCGTCCAACCCCCTGGCCCCGGGCCGACGGAAGGACAGCGAGCGTTCTTAAGCAGGCCCAGTCCGCAGGTACACCATCTTCGTAAAACCTGCCGTCGGGGTAGAACGTGATCGATCCGACCGGCTCGCCGTCGCGCTCGGCAACAATCACCTCGGTGTGCTCGTCGTTCATCAGCTGGGGCACCTCTGCCGCGAATCCGGCCTTGAACTCGTCGTCGACGAAGGCGTCGTAGTCGCCGTACGCCGACATCACGACATCGGCCAGGGGACCGTACTCCTGCGGGAGCGCGTCACGAATTACGAGTCGAGGTGTCACCCGTTGAATTCTAGCCAAGCCCAAAAAAGCCCACCCCGAAGGGTGGGCTTTCTTAACTGCTGCCTCTAGTCCCGGCTCATGAACAGCCGCAGGACGTACCAGAACATCAGGGCCACTGCACCGAAAAGCTCGAGGGCTGCCGAGACGTAGCGGTCCTCGGGATAGGTGCGCAGGATCTTCGATGTCGAGTAGAGGATGGCTCCGCCTGCAAACGCCACCATGGCGACCGAGAAGAACGTGCCCAGCTGGAACCCGAAGAGCACCGAGCCGACGATCAACAGCAGGGCCACGACGCCGCCCCACTTGAGGAAGACGCCGAGGAACGAAAAGTCCTTGCCGCTCGAGACTGCGATCGCAGTCAGGCCGGCAAAGCCGATCAGGGTGACCACTGCGGCGCTCGAGATAGCCCCGGGCGCAAATCGATCGGCCATGACCAGAAGCGGGACGAAGATGACGGCTTCCGCCAGGACGTACGCCCCGAGAGCGGCGTACTGGGCTGCCGGGGACTGCGCCCGGGCCGCGGCCCAGCTTGCGAAGTATCCGACGATCATGAAGCCGCCGAGGACCAGCAGCCAGTTGCGGCTGAGCATGGCCTCGGCCATCGGCTCGGCGACCCCGGTGGTGAAAAGGAGTACTTCGATCGCCGTGAATGCAGCGATCGCTGCGAACAGGTGTCCGTAGGTCCTGGAGATAAAGCGGGCGCGCGAGCTCGCATCCAGCGAACCAACTGGGGTCCGAAGCTCTGCGGGCATCGAATTTGCCATGAAGCAAACCTCCTCTTTGCGGGGCCGCCGGCGTCTTTTACGACGGTCAACTTCCCTACAAAAAGTGTACTCCTGCCCACAAGCAAGGCTTCCGGCACATCCCGGAATGGGGCTCGCGCAGCGGTCGTTAACATTTAGGTATGAGAATCACGAAGGATTGGCGGCCGCCCACTGCCGACATCCCCGACTCAGCCGGCGTCTACCTTTTCCGCGACGCCTCCGGCCGGGTGGTCTACGTCGGCAAGGCCAAATCGCTCAAGCACCGGGTTCCCAACTACTTCGGGACCGGCCTGCACCCGCGGACGGCCTCGCTGCTGGAGAACGCCGCCGAGGTCGAGTGGATCATGACGAACAACGAGGTCGAGGCGCTTCAGCTCGAAGTCGTCTTGATCAAGGAGCACCAGCCCAGGTTCAACGTCAAGTACCGGGACGACAAGTCGTACCCCTACCTCACGATCAGCTTCAGCGAAGCGATCCCCCGGGCGAAGGTCACCAGGGGGAAGAAGAACAAGTTCGACCGCTACTACGGACCCTACGCACACGCCTACGCGATCCGGGAGACCCTCGACCTGCTTCTCAGGGTCTTCCCGATCCGCACCTGTAGCAAGGGCGTCTTCGACCGGGCAGCCCGGAGCGGCCGGCCGTGCCTGCTCTTCCACATCGGCCGCTGCTCCGGCCCCTGCGTCGGGGAGGTCACCCCCGACCAGCACCTGGAGATCGTCAAGAACTTCTGCGCCTTCCTGGACGGCGAGCACGACACGATCCTGAAGGACCTCCAGCAGCAGATGGAGACCGCGGCGGAAGCCCAGGAGTACGAGCAGGCCGCCCGGGCCCGGGACCGGCTGATCGCGGTGCAAAAGGTGATCCAGCGCCAGGAGATGGTGGGCAGCAGGAGGGAGGACTTCGACGCCATCGCCTACGCCGGCGACGACCTGGAGGCGTCGTTCCAGGTCTTTTTCGTCCGGGGTGGCCGGATGGTCGGGCGCAAGGGCTTCATCGTCGACCGGGTGGAGGCGCTCACCGAGCCCGAGCTGGTCCACACCTTCCTCGAGTCGCTCTACGCCGACTTCCAGGAGGTGCCGAAAAACGTGCTGGTGACCACCGCGCCGGAGTCCCCCGAGCTGCTCGAGGCGTGGCTGACCGAACGCCGCGGCTCGATGGTCCGTATCAAGGTCCCCGAGCGGGGCTCCAAGCGCCGGCTCCTGGAGACCGTGGAGCGCAACGCCAAGGAGGCGTTCGACCGCAACCGGCTCAAGCGGTCCGCCGACTTTGCCTCCCGCTCCCGGGCGCTGACCGACCTGCAGGAGCAGCTCGGCCTTCCCGAGGCGCCGTTACGGATCGAGTGCTTCGACATCTCCAACCTCGGCCCGACCGACGTTGTCGCCTCAATGGTGGTTTTCGAAGACGCCCTGCCGAAGAAGTCGGACTACCGCAAGTTCAAGATCGCCGGGGTCGCCGGCCAGGACGACTTCGCGTCGATGGGGGAGGTCATCGAGCGCCGGTTCGCCCGCTACCTGAAGGACAGGGACCTGCCGGTGGAGCGCAAGGGGCGTTTCGCCTACCCGCCCAGCCTGGTGGTGGTCGACGGGGGGAAGGGCCAGCTCAACCGGGCGGTAGAGGTGATGGCGGCGATGGGGATCACCGACGTGCCGGTGGTGTCACTGGCCAAACGCCTGGAGGAGGTCTTCGTCCCAGGGCGACCGGACCCGATCATCCTGCCCCGCGGGTCCGAGGCCCTATACCTGCTCCAGCGCATCCGGGACGAGGCGCACCGCTTTGCGATCACCTTCCAGCGCCAGCAGCGGGGCAAGCGCATGACCGAGAGCACCCTGGACCGACTCCCCGGAGTCGGTCCGGCCCGGCGCAAGGCGCTCCTGCGGCACTTCGGGTCGACCAAGGGCCTCCGGGCGGCGACGCCCGAGCAGATCTCCGAGGTGCCGGGCATAGGCAGCGGACTTGCCGAAAAGATCCACGAACTGCTCCAATCCGCTGTCTAATGGAGTAGTGAACGGCACCGTCCCACCCAAACCCCGATTCACGATCATCACCGGCCTGTCGGGCGCCGGCCGGTCCGAGAGCGCCAAGTGCCTCGAGGACCTCGGTTACTTCGTCATCGACAACCTTCCGCCGGCCCTCATCGAGAAGATGGCCGAGCTCGTCACCGTCCCCGGCAGCAAGGTGAATCAGGTCGCCCTGGTGGTCGACGCCAGGGGCGGGGAGTTCTTCCCGGAGCTCGAGAAGTCGCTCGCCCAGCTCGAGGAGAGGGGCGTGGAGCACCGGATCCTGTTCCTGGAGGCCCGGGAGCGGACTCTGGTCCGCCGGTTCGTCCAGACCCGCCGCCGCCACCCGCTCGCCGAGGGGGACCGCATCATCGAGGGGATCCTCGAGGAGCGGGCGATCATGGCGCCGCTTCGAGAGCAGGCCGACGTGATCATCGACACCAGCGACCTCAACGTCCACGAGCTGAGGGACAAGATCTCGTCCCTGTTCGCCGAGCAGCACCCGGGATCCGGGATGGCGGTCAACGTGATCTCGTTCGGGTACAAGCACGGGCTGCCGCTGGACGCCGACATCGTCCTCGACTGCCGCTTCCTACCGAACCCCCACTGGGTGGAGGAGCTGCGCCCCCTCAACGGGACCAACCGCAAGGTCCGCGGGTACGTGTTGAACGCCCCGGAGACCGAGCCGTTCCTGGCCAAGGTCCGGGCGATGATCTCCACGATGCTCCCGGGCTTCGTCCGGGAGGGCCGCCACTACCTGACGATCGCCGTCGGCTGCACCGGCGGCAAACACCGCTCGGTGGTGATCACCGACGAGATCGCACGCTACGTGAAGGAGAAGGGCTTCGGCTCAACCGTGGTCCACCGGGACCTGGAGAAGGAGTAGCCCCTACTGTCTGATTACAGACAGATGATCAGCAGGATGCACTGTTTGGGCGGGGTAGCTGCCGCCGTCGAAGCTGCGCCAGGCGCCGGGAACCAGTCCGACTCCTCGCCGCCGGCGATGTAGGGGTGCTGCGGTGACGGGCTCTGGCCGGCAGTCATCCGGGCGGCAGTCGTGGCCGCATTCGGAAGCGCTTCCCGCAGGGTCACGTGACCGTCGCCGTTGAGGTCGCCGCCGCCGTTCAGCATCGCTTGCCGAACCAGCGCCTGGGTCCACACGGACGTGGAGGTCGGCGGGTACTCGAAACCTTTTTCGCTCTCCTGGGAGGCGCCGGTGAACAGCCGGCGAGGGCTGGAGATGCCGTGGTCGAAACCGGCCGACTCGCAGTTGGCCAGGTCGATCCAGGCGTGGCCTCGCAGGCGCTTCATGGACTCGGCGAACTCGTCGTCGGAGATAAACCGGTTGTCGGACGGCCACAGGTACTCGTGGGGGCCTCCGGTGGAGTCGCCGCTGCCCATCTGCTTGGTGTGGCCCGAGAAGTGGAAGACGCAGTAGGAGCTTTCGTTGCAGTTGTCGATAAGCCACTGGATGCCCTGGCGGATTCCGGCGGCGGTGGCCGCTCCGTCCGTCAGCACCCTGACGCGGTCGTCGCGGAAGCCGCCCTTCGAAAGAAGCTCCTTGAAGGCCATGGCATCGCCGACGGCCCCGATGTTGTCCCGCGTCCGGCCGATGTGGTCGTTCACTCCGATGATGAGGGCCCACTTGTCGTCGCCCTGGGGCGGGGCGGCAATTACGGGCAGGGCAGCCGGGACAAGTGCTGCCAGAACAACGAACACGACAAGTAGTCGCCGCAAGTGTGCCTCCTCGTCGGGGTGTGAGAAGCGCCATCCTAGCATCGGGCTCTGGGGCGGCTCCGTATCCAAAACGTATTAGATTGGGTGGATGCCCCTTAGCCTTTCCCCGCGAAAGCGCAAACTAATCTCCCGGGTCCTGACCCTCGCTGCCGTCCTGACGATGGCTGCCGGTGCTGTGCTCATCGGCCAGCCTTTCTATACCGACCTCCAGGCGGACAGGACCCAAAAGGACCTCGGCAAGGCCCTGAAGACGGCGACGGTCCGTGAGGCATTCGAAGAGAACGCGGTCGAGGAGGCGAGCCCGGTCACCCGGCTGCTCATCCCGAAGCTGGGCGTCGACACGATCGTTGTCGAGGGGACATCCAAAGAGGCGCTGGACGCAGGCGCCGGCCACTACAGCAACACTCCTCTGCCCGGGATGGGCGGGAACGTCGGGATCGCAGGCCACCGAACCACCTACGGCAAGCCCTTCGCAGACATCGACCAGCTCACGACAGGGGACCGGGTCGAGCTCGAGACCCCGATCGGAAACTACGTCTACGAGATGGTCGAGCCGTTCGACGGCCACGCCAACCCCTGGGTCATCGAGCCGAACGACTGGTCTGTGGTCGGCCCGACCGACGAGTCGATGCTCACGCTCACCACCTGCCACCCCAAGCGCAGCGCCGCACAGCGTCTTGTCGCCCGCCTCAAGCTGGTCGAGTCCCCCGGGAAGTAACCTTCTGCGCCTGCTCGTCGTTCACCTTTAAAGAAGGGAATTCGGCAAGGCGGGCGAAGTATGGCGCACGGCGGATGAATCCAGTAGAGTCCTGCATATCGCGAATAGAATTCGTCGAACCTGAAGCCAAATGCTGGCCGAAAAGTGCTGTAAACCTGGTTTGCGAACTTGTTGGCAGGCTAGGATTCAAACTTGATAGCCCAAGAGGTTGAGCAAGCCTTTATAAAGGAGAGTAATAGTGCGGAAGAAACTCCTCAGAAGTGCAGTACTGATTCCACTTGTACTAATGATCGGGGCTCTGAGCGGTCCGGCTTTCGCCACCCCACTCATCGGCGCGTCGGCAAAGGCCTACGGCCTAAAGCTTGACCTGCTTGGCGCCAACCTGATCCCCGAAACCCCGACCTTCTCGGTTTCCGGCATCAACCAGGGTGCGGATAACCTCGTTGAGGTCGACCTCAGCCAGACCGCCTTCGTAGGAGCAGCGGGCGCAAAGGCAATCACCCGTCAGGCAACTACCCTTGACGCTGAGACTCCGGCGAACTTCATCACGGTGACTCAGCCCGCAGGGGCGCCCAAGCCGGCTCTGTACAACGCGCAGGCATATGCACGTACCGCCGGCGCCGTTGCACTGGCCTCCGAAGACCCGACGACCGACGCAGTTCTGAGCACCGTTCGGTCGCTGCTCGGCGGCGAAACTGAGCTCCTGGCCGTGGATGGCGTTTCATCCGAGGCGCTTGTTTCATGCGTTGCCGGCCAGCCCGTCTTCGCAGGTGGAACTCTGCTCACCGGCGTCGAGCTGCTGGGTGCATCCCTCACCGACTCGCTGGACGGAACGGTCAACCAGGTTGTCGACCTCACCGGTTCACTCCTGAACGGTATTCTCGGCGCCCGAGTGGTGGCCAACGAGCAGGTTCAGACCGCTAACGGCCTGTCTGTGAACGGTCTTCACGTCACCATCCCAGGCATCATCGACGTCATCGTTGCCCACAGCGAAGTCACCGGCGCCACCTGCGCACCGGTCAAGCAGTGCAACGACGGAATCGACAATGACGGCGATGGCCGGATCGACTTCCCGAACGACCCCGAGTGCAAGTCTGCCGATGACGACAGCGAAGCACCCGAGTGCTCGAACGCCAAGGACGATGATGGCGACGGCAAGATCGACCGTGCCGACCCAGGGTGTTACCACAATGGGCGACTAACGGGTAACTACGATCCGAATGACGACAACGAGGCAGACCTACTTCCGAGAACGGGTGGTAACAACGCTCTGATGGGCTTTGTGATCCTCGCCGGTGGTGGCCTGATGTTGATCGCCGGCCGCAAGCTCCGCAAGAGCGAAGGCTAAACACCTAGACAACACCGCTTCATAAAAGAGGCGCACCCCTTCGGGGGTGCGCCTCTTTGCTTTTCTGCCTGCCTTTCGAAGCCCTCTAGAAGTCCTCGTCCGGGTTGTCGCCCGGCTTGCGGCCCCAGCGCCACCGGGGCCGCGGCCCCTTCTTTAAGGAGATCAGGATCAGTCCTGCCGTGGCGGCGGTGAACAGGATCACAAAGAACCCGGCCTCCTTGGCGGCCACTGCCTCCGGGGCGTCCAGGAAGGCGGGGACCAGTGCGAGCACGACGATCATGTACCCCACCACCACCGCCCAGCCCTGCCAGGTAGCCGGGATGAATCCCCAGCCGTAACGCTTGCGCTTGAACCAGTAGTGCGATTTGTCCATGCCCCAGAGTAGGCCCCGGACGGCAGGGGTGCTTAGCGGTTGCGTTCCTTACGAACGAACAGCGCGGTGCCGATGGCGAGGAAGATGCCGAACATGATGGCCATGACGGTCAGGTTGGTGACCGGGTTGAGGAGGACCACTTCGTCGTATTCGTTCCTGCCGAAGTAGTAGGTGGAGCGCAGAAGGTCCACGGCGTAGCGCATAGGTGCCAGGCTGGAGAAAAAGTCCAGGACCGGAGGAAGGTTCGTTATCGGGTTGAAGACCCCGGCCAGGAAGAACTGAGGCAGGAGCAGGAACGGGAAGACCTGGTTGGCCGACCGCTGGTTGCGCAGGTTCGACAGGACGATCACGCCAAATCCGGCCCCGAGCAGGCTTGCCGCGAGAGCGACCGGGAAGAGCGCCAGCGCCCGGGGGATGGTCATCCCGACGTCCAGGATGAAGCTGAAGATCACCAGGGCCAGGCCCTGGGGGAGCGCAACCATCGTCTCGCCGACCGTCTTGCCGAGAATGATCGAGTAGCGGGAAATCGGGGTGATGAAGATCTCCTGGCTGAAGTCCTCCTCCCGGTCGGCGATCAGGGAGATGACGCCGCTGGCGGCCGACTGAAACAGTGTCTGGGCCAGCACCCCGGTGAAGGTGAAGGTGAGCAGGTTGAAGTCGGCGTTGCCGAAGCTGGCCTGCAGCGACCCTCCGAGGACCGTGATGAAGATCAGCGGGAAGATCAGGGACGATACCAGGCGGGCCGGGTCCCGCAGCAGCTTCATGAAGTCCCGCTGGGCGATGGAAAGGATCGCGTTAACCTGGTGCATCGGGCTTCTTCAGTACGGCGATGTAGGCGTCTTCCAGGGTCGGCAGGTGGGTCCGGACGCTGGTGAGCGGGGTGTCTATCGACTTGAGAATCGAGTGCACGGTCGTCCCGTTGAGCTGCACCTTGAACTCCCGGCCCGGCATGAACTCGATCTTGAGGCTCTCCAGCTCCCGGGTCAGGGCCCCCGGGTCCGAGGGGGTGACCAGCAGGTACTCCTCCACCAGGTCCTTCTTGATGTCCTCCGGGGAACCGAAGGAGACGATCTTGCCCCCGTCGATGATGCAGATGGTGTCGGCCTCCTCGGCCTCCTCCAGGTAGTGGGTGGTTAGGAACACGGTTGCGCCGGTCTTCTCACGGATCTCTTTCAGGTACTCCCAGAGGTTGCGGCGGGAGTCGGCGTCCAGCCCGGCGGTCGGCTCGTCCAGGAACAGCACCTTCGGCCGGTGCATGAGGCTGCGGACGATCTCGAGTTTGCGCTTCATGCCGCCCGAGAACCGCTTTACCGGCTTGAACATCTCAGCCTTCAGCCCGAGGACGTCGGACAGCTCCTTGAACCTTGCCCTGTACGCAGCGGGCATCAACCGGTAGGCCGGACGCCAGGGGTAGAGGCCGTAGAGAATCGCATGGAAGCGGACGTTCTCCTCAGCGGTGAGCGCCAGGTCCAGGCTCGGCTGCTGAAAGACGATGCCCACCTGGCTCCGAACCTGGTTTGACTGCGACTTGGAGTCGTAGCCCCCGATCTTCACCGTCCCGGAGGTGGGGAGCAGGGTCGTGGTCAAGATCGAGATGGTGGTCGTCTTACCGGCGCCGTTGGGGCCCAGAAGGGCGAAGAACTCGCCCTCCTTCACCTCGAAGCTGATTCCGTCGACCGCGTTCGTGTCGGACTTTTTGTATCGCTTCACCAGGTCCCTGACCTCGATGACGGTCTGCGGGACGCGTTCCGAGAAGGGCGCCGGGGCTGGCCCAGACTCCGGCTCAGGAGTGCGTGACTGTGTCATTTTCAGCCTAAGTAAGGGGGTTCGGGGGGGAGTCGGGGGGTGTCCCCCCGACTGGCGGGGCGTTTTCGTTGATAATGCATATTACCGCCCGGTCTAAAGGCCGTTACTTTTGGCGAGCAACGCGCCCGGGCATCGAAATTTGGCCGACACGGAGGTAGGCGAATGACTGTAAAGGTGGCGGTAAACGGCTTCGGCCGCATCGGAAGGATTTTTCTGCGTTCGGTTCTCGAGAACCCGGAGTGCGGAGTGGAAGTAGTGGCGGTCAACGACATCGCCTCGCCGGACATCCTGGCGCACATGCTGAAGTACGACACCACCCACGGCACCATGAAGGAAGACGTCACCGTCGACGACGAGGGCATCCACGTCGGCAGCCACACCATCAAGGTCACCTCCGAGCGTGACCCGGCCGACCTTCCCTGGAAGGAGCTAGGCGTGGACGTTGTCATCGAGTCCACCGGCATCTTCACCGACCGCGCCGGCGCCGCCAAACACCTGGAGGCCGGCGCCCGCAAAGTCATCATCTCCGCCCCCTCCGGCGACCCGGACGTCACGATCGTCCTGGGCGTCAACGAGGACGAGTACGACGGCTCAAAGCACGACGTGATCTCCAACGCCTCGTGCACCACAAACTCGGTGGCTCCGATGGCCAAGGTCCTCATGGACAGCTTCGGCATCAAGTCCGGGTTCATGACGACGATCCACGCCTACACCACCGAGCAGCAGCTGCAAGACCAGATCGCGCTGACCCGTAAGGGCAAGCCGGACCTGCGCCGCATGCGGTCGGCAGCACGCAACATCGTCCCGGCCTCCACCGGCGCCGCCAAGGCCCTCTCGGTGGTCATCCCCGAGCTCAAGGGCAAGCTCGACGGCATGGCGATGCGGGTCCCGGTCCCCGACGGCAGCGTCACCGACCTGGTCTGCGTGCTGGACCGCGAGGTCACCGTCGACGAGGTCAACGACGCCTACAAGAAGGCCTCCGAGCAGGACAACTGGAAGGGCCGCCTGGTCTACACCGAGGACGCCATCGTCTCGGGCGACATCGTCGGCAACCCGGCCTCCTGCATCATCGACGGGCTGTCGACCATGGCCAACGGCAACATGGTCAAGGTCATCGGCTGGTACGACAACGAGTGGGGCTACTCCAACCGTCTGGTCGACCTCGTGGCGAAGGTGGGCGCTTGAGCCTGCCCTCTCTCGACGACCTCGATGTAAACGGCAAGCGCGTACTGGTGAGGGTGGACTTCAACGTCCCCCTCAAGGACGGCAAGGTCGTTGACCCGATGCGGATCAACGCCGCGCTGCCGACCATTCGCCGGCTGCTCGACGAGGGCGCCACCGTGATCCTGTGCTCCCACCTCGGTCGCCCCAAGGGCCAGGTGGACCCTAAGTATTCGCTGGAGCCCGTGGCCCGGGCTCTGGCGGACCTTCTGGGCAAGCCGGTCCGCTTGACCGAGGCGGCCAACGGCCCGGCCGAGGACCTGGAGGGCATGGCCCCCGGCGACGTGGCACTGCTGCAGAACCTGCGTTACGACCCCCGGGAGGAGGCCAACGACCCGCAGTTCGCCCAGGAGCTGGCTTCGCTCGCCGACGCCTACGTGTGCGACGCTTTCGGCGCCGTCCACCGGGCACACGCCTCCGTGGCCGGAGTGCCGGCACTGCTTCCCAGCGCCGCGGGCCTACTGCTGCACAAAGAGGTGTCGGTCCTGTCGACGCTCCTCACCAGGCCCAAGCGCCCCTTCGTGGTCGTCCTGGGCGGGTCCAAGGTCTCCGACAAGCTCGGCATCGTCAAGAACCTGCTGACGTCGGCCGACAACATCCTCATCGGCGGCGCCATGGCGAACACCTTCCTGGCCGCCCAGGGCCACGACGTGGGCAAGTCCCGCATCGAGGCCGACCGTCTGGACGAGGTCAAGGGCGTGCTGAAGGCGGCCGAGGAGGCCGGGGTCCAGATGGGCCTGCCCGACGACGTCGTCGTCGCCAGGGATTTCTCGGAGGACGCCGAGGGGACCGTGGTCGACGTGGACCAGATTCCGGCCGACTCCATGGCTCTGGACATCGGTCCGTCGACGGTTTACCGGTTCAGCGAGTGGATCCGGGTGGCCAAGACCATCCTGTGGAACGGCCCGATGGGCGTTTTCGAGTGGCCGAACTTCGAGGCCGGCACCCGGGAGGTCGCCAAGCTCGTGGCCGGCGCCGAGGCGTTCACCGTCGTCGGCGGAGGGGACTCAGCAGCCGCCCTGGCCCAGTTCGGGCTGGAGGAGGGCGTCGACCACCTGTCGACCGGTGGAGGCGCATCGCTGGAGTACCTGGAAGGCCGGGTGCTGCCCGGCGTGGCCGCACTCATGAAAGGCCGGGACTGATGAGCCGCAAGCCGATAATGGCGGCGAACTGGAAGATGAACAAGACGCACATCGAGGCCATCCACTTCGTGGAGGAGTTCCGCAACCGGGTGGAGCAGAAGGGCCTCAACCGGTCGGACGTCGTTCTCTGCCCGCCGTTCACCGCACTGCGGTCGGTGCAGACGGTCGTCGACTCGGAGGACCTGGACGTGGCGGTCGGCGCCCAGAACATGTACCACGAGGACGCCGGCGCCTTCACCGGCGAGATCTCGGGCCCGATGCTGACCAAGCTGAACGTCAAGTACGTGATCCTCGGTCACTCCGAGCGGCGGGACTACTTCCAGGAGTCCGACGAGATCGTCAACATCAAGGTCAAGGCCGCCTTCAAGAACGGGCTGACACCCATCTGCTGCGTGGGGGAGACCCTGCGGGAACGGGAGGAGGGCTTCACCAACTCGAAGGTCGAGTGGCAGGTCATCCACAGTCTGGCCAACCTCACCGACGAGCAGATCGCCCAGACGGTCGTCGCCTACGAGCCCATCTGGGCCATCGGCACCGGCAAGACTGCCACCTCGGCCGACGCCCAGGACACGATCTCCGTGATCCGCACCGTAATCCGGGACCACCACCCGGACGTGGCGGACCAGGTGCGCATCCAGTACGGGGGCAGCGTGAACCCGGGCAACGTCGACGACCTCATGGCGCAGCCGGACATCGACGGCGCCCTGGTGGGCGGCGCCAGCCTCGACCCGGTGCAGTTCGCCCGGATCGTGATGTTCGAGTGATAAACTGACCCGACTTTCTATCGACCAGCTAGGATCCCATGCTTCTTAACCTCGTAATTGGGCTGCACCTCATCGTGTGCCTGCTTTTGATCCTGTTCGTTCTTCTCCACGCCGGTCGTGGCGGAGGCCTTTCCGAGATGTTCGGCGGGGGCGGCGGCGCAGGCGGACTGGGCGGCTCCACGGTTGCCGAGAAGAACCTGGACCGGATGACGATCACCACCGCGCTGATCTTCACGGCCACCACGTTCGCGCTCGCCTTCATGATGAAGGGTTGAGGCCCGCACCAATACCCGTAGTACTTTTTCTAGTCGTAGTTCTCCTCGGCGCGTGCTCCCGGGTGGGTCTCGACAGGGACTCCTCCACCCGCAGCGGCGGATCGATAGTCGTGGGGCTTTCCCAGATCGGCACGCTGGACCCGCCCCGGGCCTCCGGTTCCGCCGCCCTCAACCTTCTGCGGACCGCCTGCGACGGCCTGGTCGGGCTCGACCCGGACTCCGGAGCTCCGCGGCCGGCGCTGGCCGCCGGCTGGACCCTGGAGACCGGCGCCCGCAGCGTCAGGGTCGACCTGAGGCCCGACCTCACCTTCCACGACGGCACGGCGGTCACCTCGGCTGCCGTCCGCGAGGCTCTGTCCCGGGTGGCCCGCCCGTCCACCACCAGCCCCTGGGCGGGGCTGGTCTCAAAGGTCGAGGGGTTCGCCGAGGTCCAGGCGGGAACGGCAACGCACCTCAGTGGTGTGCGAGCAGCAGAGGATCTAACTGTTGAGATCAACCTGACCGAGCCCTACTCCGACTTCCCGACCGTCCTATCCCACCCGGCGCTGCTCCCAGTTTCGCTCGAGTCGCTCAAGGACAACCCGGACGGAAGCGCCCAGCCGGTCTGTGCGGGACCGTACGTCGTCGAGAAGGGCCTGGCCGGGGACGACCTCCGCCTGGCCCGCACCACGGAAAGCGTGAGCCGCAACGACGCCTACCTCAGCCGCGGCGCCGGTCTGGCCGAGCGGATCCTGGTCCGGTCCTACGAGACGCCGGAGGACGCCTACCAGGGGTACAGGACCGGCCAGGTGGACATCGCTCCGGTTCCCGACAGCCGCCTCGCGGAAGCCCAGGCCTCCGGGGCCGGGTACACCAGCGGGTCGACCCCTCAGATCACCTTTCTGGCCTTCGACCCGGCGAACCCGGCCACCGCCGACCCACGTTTTCGCCAGGCACTCTCGCTGGTCATCGACCGGCTGGTGATCATCGACGCCGCCTACGGCGACCAGCGCCGGCCAGCGACGAGGTGGCTGCCCGGCGGCTACGGCACAGGGATCGACTCCACCTGCGCCGACTTCGCCCGCCGCATCGGCGACCCGGTGAAAGCCAAACAGCTGTTCTCGGCCTCCGGCTACAAAGCCGGCCCGGCAATCCCGCTCATCTACGACCCGAGGGCGACCGGCCGCGTAGTCGCCGAGGCCCTGCAGCTGCAGGTCAAGGACGGCCTGGGGATCTCGCTGACCCCGCAGGCGCTCGAGGGCGAGGACATCGCCGCGTCGTTCAAGGCCAAGGGCCCAGCCCCGGCGATCTGGGTGATGGCAACAGACATCGAGCTGCCGCTGCCCGACCAGTTCCTGGGCGACCTCTTCCGGACCGGGTCCGACCGCAACCTGCTTGGCTACTCCGACAAGGTCTTCGACGGCCGGATCGGGAGCGCTCGCACCGCCACCTCCCCGCAGGACATCGAGCGGTTCTACGTCCAGGCGGAGAACGCCCTGTGCAACCAGATGCCCGCCATCCCGCTGTGGACATCGGTGAGCCACTGGGTGATGAACCCGGACAAGGTCGGGTTCGAGGGGGAGCGCAAGCTCGACCTGCTCGGCGGGCCGCTTCTCCGGCACGCGTCGGCTTCCGGGTAGGCCCCGCCGCATAGCCCGGAATTGCGCGGTTTCGGCTGCGACGGCTGGTACAGTCCGAAGAGTGCTCGTGCCCTCCCGGCGACTTCTCGCCCTCCTGATTTCCAGCCTCCTGGTGGCAGGCGCGTGCGGGGGGCCGGAGGAGGACAGGGCGACGCCCGAGCCGACCCGGGCGGCCGAATTCGACCTGACGATGGCCCTGACTGCGCCGGGCAGCCTGGACCCGCACAAGATCACCACCAACTCCGGGACGATCATCGTCTCCCAGTTGTGCGACACCCTGGTTGCGTTCGACCCTCGCACCGGTGCTCTCGAGCCCGGCCTCGCCCAGTCGTGGACGGTGGCGCCCGATGCCAGGAAGGTCACCTTCCAGCTTCGGCCGGCCAAGTTCCACAACGGCCGGGACGTGGTGGCGGAGGACTTCGTCTACTCGCTGTCCCGCCTGGCGAACCCCGCGACGGGCTCGACCCAGCACTTTCTTCTCGACAAGGTCCTGGGCTACACCGACGTAAGGGCCGGCCGCAGCCCGGTCTTGGCCGGGGTCAAGGCGCCCTCGCCGCAGACGCTGGAAGTCGAGCTCACCGAACCGTTTGCCGAGTTCTCGAGCATCGTGAGCAACGTGATTGCCGGCTCCGTGGTGCCCAAGGAAGCCGTCGAAGCCTCCGCCGATGGGTTTGCCGCCCGGCCGGTGTGCACCGGCCCCTACCGCGCCGACGAGGCCGGAGGCGAGGATGGGATCAAGCTCGTCGACAGTGACGGAAGGGGAGAGGCCCGCTCGCTCAGCTTCCGGTACGTCGAGTCGGACGAGGAGGCCTACAAGCTTCTGGACGACGGCGAGGTCGACGTCAGCCCAGTGCCCCCATCGGACCTTGCGGAAGCAAGGCGAGTTGAGGACAGGGTGACGAGCGGGCCGAACGGTCACGTCGCCTACATCGGACTTCCGATCAAGAAGGCGCCGTTCGACAACCCGAACCTGCGCAAGGCACTGGCCCTGGCCGTGGACCGGGAGTCGATCATCAGCGGACTGCTGGGCAACACCAGGGAGGCGCCGAACGGGTTCCTCCCGGCCAGCGTGGGGCCGGGAGCCCGAGCGGGCGTGTGTGCCGACGTCGGCGCCCAGGGCGCGGACGTCGACGCAGCCAAGAACGCCCTGGGTCAGCCGGGGGTCACGGTGCCGGAGGAGATGAACGTCTACCTGAACTCGGGCGGGGGGCACGAGCAGTGGCTGGAAACGGTTCTCGAGCGCTGGAACGAAAACCTCGGAATCCGGGGGGTCCTGAAGCCCGCCGAGTGGGACCCCTACATCGACTTCTTGAGCGGCACCGGCGCCGATGGACCGTTCCGCCTGGCGTGGTCCGTCAACTACCCGTCGCCGGAGTCTCTTTTTGCTCCGCTCTTCTCGTCGTCCAGCCTGGACAACTTCTCCCGCTACTCGAGCCCCGAGTTCGACGCCGCGATGAACAAGGCCCGGGCGACCGTCGGGGACACCGAAAGGGCCGCCGCCTACACCGACGCGGGCAAGATCCTGTGCCGGGACGTCCCGATCATCCCGATGTGGTTCGGCCTGGACCACCTGGCGTTTGCCGACGGCCTGGGCACGGGCGGCAGCGCAAGGATTGACATATTCGGGGACCCGATTCTCCGGGAGCTCCGCCCGTCGTAGGGCGGCGTCCAAGCGGGAGCGCAACCGTCGCTATAATCGAGACCGAGTCGGAGTGGCGGAACTAGGTAGACGCGCTAGGTTGAGGGCCTAGTGAGCGTAAAGCTCATAGGGGTTCAAATCCCCTCTCCGACACCGCAGAAATGCCTCTAAAAGCAAAAAGGGCCCCCAAGATCCGGGTGGCTCTTTTTTGTTGAATGTCGGGCGACCTACGTTCCTCCTACCTCAAGCTCCGCCAGCTCAGAGCGAGGAGAAGGGTTCGAACGACGGCGAACATCGGCGGTATCGGCAAGGCGAAGCCCCACCAAAACACCGCCCCCAGGGGAAGAAGTGCTAGTGCGAGGACGGCCCCGGTGGTCGATGCGTTCCAGAGGAGCCAACCGGCGACGCACTCCAGCACGCAGACGAGCAGGAACGCAGAAAGAAGTGGAACCGTCGTGGTAATCCCCAGGCGCTCAAACGGGCCTCGTCCGTAGGCCGGAAAACCAAAGATCGTTGGGATGCCACGGCCCAACGACAAACTCCGGATGCCCGGCAGGCAACAGATTCCAAAGCCCAGCCCGTTGAACCACAACAAGACGGCCGCTGTGCGGATCACGTCCGGGCCTTCAACGCCTGGATGGACCTTCGAGCGCTACCTTGATGTTTTTCATGGTGCGGCGCTCGGAACGTCTCAATAGACGCACCAGGACCGGGAAGAACAGCTTCAACATTCCGTTCGGGCGGGCGTCGAAGCGGACCTGGAGCAACGATCCGCCATCTTGAGGTGTGACCGTGGCATCGAGGGCAACCGCCAGCGACCCCCCGTTGACGTGGCTCCAACTCTTTGGCCGGTCGTAACGCGTACATTCAACTTCGACCAACCCGCTTTGTTTCCACTTGGCCAGGTACCTGGTGCCGGCGCCCAGAGGGCCCTCGGTGGTCTTCTCCACCGATACTGCGTCCGGGTTCCACTCGAGCTCGTTTCGCAGGTCTACCAGGTAATCGAAAACGTCTTCGGGCGTCCGGTCGATGTGCACGCTGTTCTCGATGACCGTCACGGATCACATCCCCGGTCGATTGATGGGCCGGTCACCGATTCTCCTTCGCATTCGGCCCGCCGACAAGCATCTGAGGCGCCTGCCAAACAATCTCTTTCACAAACACCTTTCGAACCCTAAGATTTCAGGTCCACGTTGAGCTTCGAAAGGGGTTGAAGATGGCTGAACCCGCAAAGGCGAAATGGACACGGTTGGCTTCACTTGGTCTTGTTCTGGCCGGCCTGGGCCCGACGCTCATGCTGATTGCAGGGCTGCTCTTCGGTTTGGATATCAGCGAGGACCTGGTGTTCTTTCTCGGGGTAGCGGTAATCGCTTTTCTGGGAGCTTTCCTCGTCTGGCGTTTCGGAACCTGGTCCAAGTTCGTCGGCATCCTTGCCGGGGTGCTGGTCGGGATGGCGATGTTTTGGACCGCCTTTGGGCTGGCTGAGCCGGCCTCCTTTTTTGACTTCGTCCCGGGCATTCTGGTCCTCCCGGGTGCGCTGATTGCCATCGGAGCAAGCATCGCTGCACTGCTGGCCGCTCGGAAGGGGAGGCTAACCGACCGGCCCGAGGCGGGGGAGCGCCGGGGAATCCAAGTCGTCCTGGGCCTGGTTGCCCTGCTGGCCCTCGTGTCGGCGGCGCTCAACCTCTTTACACGACCGACCGCCTCGGCGGACGAGGCCCAATCCACGATCGCGATGAAGGACTTCGAGTTCGGAGAGGACTCCTATCAGGTCGCAGCAGGCAGCAAGGTCTTCGTGGACAACGACGACCCGTTTTTCCACACGTTCACCGTGGACGGCCTGGATATCGACGAGGGTTTCGTAGGCGGAAGCTCGAAGATCGTCACCATCCCGGAGGAGCCGGGGGAGTACGTCCTGTACTGCAAGCCTCACACCTCGGACGTAGAGGACCCGGGTGAGGACGACATGGCAACCAGGATCACCGTTACCTGACGCCCGGCGTAGGAACCCCCGGCTCGGACGGCCGGGGGCTTTACGTCCGGGACCTCAGGAGGCCGGCGCCAGATCATCGGTCGGTTCCAGCGGAGAGCCGCACACCGCGCAGTGCATCCTGGGCTTTGCAGGAGGTTCGTCCACCCGCAGGACGTCGTTGCTGATCGTCAGCCAGGCGATGATCCCACCGACGGCAACCGAAGCGGCGCTCAGCGTAATGGCGACCCGAAAGCCGGCCGCGAACGCCACCGGGTCCCGGTAGGCATCCCCGGTCAGGCCCGCGACCACGGGCAGCACAGCTACCGCTAGCAGGCCGGCGGCCCGGGATACCGCGTTGTTCACTCCTGAAGCGATCCCGGTCATGGAGTCCTTCGCAGCCGACAGCACGGTGGAGGTAAGCGGCGCCACGGTCAGGGCCAGTCCAAGGCCGAACACGATGGCCGCGGGCAACACATCGGTGACGTAGCTCGCATCGGAACCGATCCTGACCATGAGCAGCATCCCCGCAGCGATGATCAGGGGCCCGAGGCTCATCGGGAGTCGCGGGCCGATCCGCTGGGCCAGGGCCCCTCCGCGGGCGGAAAGCAGCAGCATGAGGGCGGTCACCGGGATCAAGGCGGTCCCGGAGGCGATCGGGGAGAAACCTGCGACCTGCTGCAGGTGCACAACCAGCAGGAAAAAGACACCGGACATGCCGCCGTAGACCAGAAACGTCACGACGTTGGCGGCGGTGAACTGGCGCGACCGGAAGATCCGAGGAGGTATCAATGGGTTTGCGGTACGGCGTTCGACGAACACGAAGGCCACGAGCGCGAGCACGCCCCCGATGCCGGCGGCCGCGACGACTGCCCCCGGCCCCCGGTCACCGAGCGAGATCAGAGCCCAGGTGGAACCGCCGAGCCCGGCCACCGCCAGGATCGAGCCGGCCACGTCAAACCCGGGCACCCGGTTGGGAGCGCTGGTCTCCGGCACATGGAGGGCGGTTACGAGCATGACCAGCGCGGCGACCGGAATGTTGATAAGAAAGATCCACCGCCACGACGCC
>DASTUJ010000165.1 GCA_035759705.1 Actinomycetota bacterium
AGAACCGGCCCCACCGGACGTAGGCGTCGGCGTCGGGCGGGTGGATCTTCGCCAGCTCCTCCCGGGTCCTGTCGCCGTCCCGCCAGACGAAGAAGTGCCGGTCGTCGGGCAGCGGGACGAACATCTGCGGGTCCTTGGGGGTGAACTCCAGCCCGTGTCGGGCCAGCTCGAGGTCCCGGTAGATATCGGGCCGGAGAAGGGACAGGGCGTAGGACGCGGTGGAGACTTTCACCCCCGGCATGAGCTCCTCGGTGACCGCCGCGCCTCCGACCACCGGGCGGCGCTCGAGGACGCGCACGGAGAGCCCGGCCCGGGCCAGGTAGCAGGCGGCCACCAGGCCGTTGTGTCCGGCGCCGACGACAACCGCATCCGTTTTGATCCTTACGCTCACAGCTCCACCAATCCATGAGGCGTTTCCAGCGTGGCCCCCAACTCCGGCTGAGGCGCTGCGTGAATTTCAACTTCACCTGCGAACTGGACCGCGTCCAGCCAGGCACGCAATCGGTCCGGCTCAGGTGTGCCCAGGCGCAGCGACGTCAGGCGCACCCCCACATCGGGCAGGCGCGTCGGCGGCGGCGGTGTGTGCCACGCAATCAGGCTGGGCCGCACGCCACCCCCCGGCAAACTGCCGTCGGCGGGCACGGTCAGCGCCCATTGGTTGTCGCCACGCGAAAGCTCCAGCACCTCTGGTCCCGGCGGCAAGGCCGGCACGTTCGCCACCCAGTGAATCAGCGCAGGGCCGTTCTCCAGCCTCTCCCGGAGTTCGGGGGTATCCAGCCCAAGCCAACGCGGGCGAGAAGGCGCTGGGACCCGCGGATCGACGGCGATGACCTCCAGGTAGGAGTCCGGCCCCAGCGACAGCAGCGCATTGTGCGTGCCGAACTTTGGGTGTTCACCGCCGGGAGACATGGCCACGCCCAAGCGGTCTTCCAGCCACGCCTGCCCCTCGGCCAGAGTGCGGGCGGCGATCACCAGATGATCCAGCGCAGCTACCGTCATGCCTGCCTACCAAGCAGCACTCCGCCGCGGCGCACGCCGAACATGGGAGCGGGACGAGAGGTCAGCGTTCGTCGATTCCCCGCAACACCGGCTTCACGTCCAGCACCGGCGTAGCGTCCAGAGCCTCGAGGGTGCCGACCTGCATCCTGAGTCCGTCGATGGCGAGGATCGTCACCCGGTGAAGCCCTATCGGGTTCGGGCGGGCCGGGGACCGGGTGCTGAACACGCCCTGCTCCGGGCGGGAGGGATCGTTCCGGGGCTGGACGACCAGCACGTCCCGGGGGGCCCGGTCGAGCCAGGTCAGCAGGACCACCTCGTCTCCCACGGCAAGGTTGCGGAGGCCTTCGGACACCGACGGGTCGAAGAGCACCCAGGCGTCGGGCGCTCCCTCGTCGCCCTGTTTGGGCGCCTCGGCGGCGTCGGTCAGCGTCGACTGAACAACTCCTATCGGGCGGAGAACGAACTGCTCCTCAGGCACCCGCACAGGATATCTTCGGGTCAGTCAGAGGTCATCCGCAGAAGGGTCTCGGCCAGACCGTCGGGGCGGGAGCGGGACTCGTTGGTCAGGACGACCACCGACTTTCCTTCCGCCGGCACGTGCCACATCACCCCCCGATATCCGGGAACCAGCCCGCCGTGACCCCAGACCCGGTTCTCGAGGTCCGGGCGGAGCAACTCCACCCCCAGGCCGTATCCGGAGTGGCGGGCAGCGAAGGGCCCCGGTGAGGTCATCCGGCGTACTGCAGCCGGCGGCACCACCTCGCCCGCCGCGAACGCTTCGATGAACTTCATCAGGTCGGGCGCAGTCGACACCAGGGCCCCGGCCGCCCCCTCGCTGGTCTCCAGGGCCGGCCACGGGGCTGGGACGAGCTCGGTGACCCCGTCGTTGTCCAGGTCGAAGTAGCCCGGGATCAGGCGACCGGACGGCTCCTCCCCGCCGGCTATGTAGCTGGCGGTCATGCCCAGCGGGTTGAGGATCCGCTCCCGGACCTCGGCGTGCCACGGGCGGCCGGTGGCCCCCTCGATCACCTCGCCGAGGATCAGGTAGTTGGTGTTGGAGTAGGCGTACGCCGACCCGGGCGCGAACTCCGGCTCGCTTTTCGCAACGATCTTCAGAACTCCGTCGACCGTCCAGGCGCGGTCGGGGTGGTCCACGAGAGCCTCGACCAGTTCGGAGCTGCGGCCGGAGTCGGGCAGCCCGCTGGTGTGGGCAAGCAGGTCCTCGACAGTTACCCCGTCCAGCAACTTGGCGACCGGCGTCGGTCGCGGCAGGTGGTCGACAACCGGGTCGTCAAGAGAGAGGCGGTCCTCTTCTTTCAGCTGCATGACCACCGTCGCCACCAGCATCTTCGTGATC